>NZ_JBVJMN010000073.1:0-37615 GCF_055584185.1 Streptomyces sp. NPDC104202
CCCCCCCCCCCCCCCCCCCCCCCCCCCCCCCCCCCCCCCCCCCCCCCCCCCCCCCCCCCCCCCCCCCCCCCCCCCCCCCCCCCCCCCCACGTCCGCCGTCTCCGGAAGCCCGCCGGGGGCAGCGGGCACGCGGAACGCCGCGGGGCCCGGTACACGGATCGTGTACCGGGCCCCGCGGCGTTGTCCTGCCGTTCGTCCCGCTAGGCCGACTTGCGGCTGTCGCGCGGATGAACGGCGATGTTCATCGCGCCGGAGCGCAGGACGGCCAGCCTCTCGGCGAGGACCTCCTCCAGCTCCTCGCGCGTACGGCGCTCCATGAGCATGTCCCAGTGCGTACGCGCAGGCTTGCCCTTCTTCTCCTCAGGTCCGTCCCCGTCCACCAGGAGAGCCTGGATTCCGCAGACCTTGCATTCCCACTCCGGCGGAATCTCCGCCTCGACCGAGAAGGGCATCTCAAAGCGATGTCCCTTCTCGCATGCGTACTCCACCGCCTGGCGCGGGGCCAGATCGATGCCGCGGTCGGTCTCGTAGCTCGTCACCACGAGGCGCGTGCCGCGAAGAGCTCGCTCACTCATGAATCGTGCCTCCCGGGCTTGTCGCCCACAGGACAGGTGTCGCTGTCGTCGTTATCCGGTCAACGTCCGGTCGGCGGTAAAGATTCCCGTGCCGGGTCATGCGTCGCCCGTCGTGCCGCCCCTTGTTGTACCCACCAGTGCCCGTTTTGTCACATCTGACGGCAGATGTGACCCGGTGTCTTCACCAAAGCAGCACGCAGTAACGGTCCGCCTGGCAGGCCAAACGCGTACACTACCGCCCTTTCGATGCCACGTCTAAATACGGTCCGGTATCGGGTTCCCCGCGGCCTCCACCGCCCGCCGCACCGGGACCCGGGCGAGCAGGGCGAAGCCGACCACGAAGAAGATCACCAGGGAGATGATGGCATCCCGGTAGCTCCCGGTCAGCTGATACGCGAGACCGAACACCAGCGGACCCAGCCAGCTGAGCCCCCGGTCGCTCATCTCGTACGCCGAGAAGTACTCCGCCTCCTTGCCCCGCGGCACCAGGTGCGAGAACAGCGAGCGGGACAGCGCCTGGCTCCCGCCCAGCACCAGGCCGATCGCGGCGGCGAGACAGAAGAAGAAGACGGGCGCGTCGGCGGGCAGGAAGTACCCGGCCACGAGGATCAGCGTCCATACGGCGAGCGACGCGAGAATCGTCCGCTTGGCGCCGTACGTCCGGGCGAGTCGCCCCATGCCCAGCGCCCCCGCCACCGCGAGCACCTGCACCAGCAGGACCGCCGTGATGAGCGTCGTCTGGTCCAGCCCCAACTCCTCGGAGCCGAACAGCGACGCCTGGGAGATCACCGTCTGGACGCCGTCGTTGTAGATCAGGTACGCCAGCAGGAACGAGAGCGTCAGCGGGTGACGGCGCATGTCCTTCAGCGTCGCCCGCAGCTGGCGCCAGCCGCTGCCGACCCCGCCCCCGGCGGCCCCCTCCCGGCCCTCCGCGCCCAGCCGCCGGTCGCGCAGGCGGCGCAGCGGCACGATCGTGAAGGCGCCCCACCACACGCCCGCGGAGGCCAGGCAGATCCGGACCGCCTCGCCCTCCGTCAGGCCGAAGGAGTCGTGGCCCTGGTAGAGGACCAGGTTCAGGACCAGGACCAGCGCGCCGGAGGTGTACCCGAAGGCCCAGCCGCGCGAGGAGACCGTGTCGCGCTCGTCCGGCTCCGCGATCTGCGGCAGATAGGCGTTGTAGAGCACCATCGAGACGGACAGCGAGGCGTTCGCCACGATCAGCAGGAACGCCCCCAGCAGATAGCGCTCGCCCGCCAGGAAGAACATCCCCGCCGTCGCGGCCGCCCCCAGGTACGCCGCCGCCGCGAGGAGCGGCTTCTTGCGGCCGGTCCGGTCGGCGACCGCGCCCACCAGGGGCATCGCCAGGACCGCGACCACGATCGACGCCGACACGGCGTACGCGAAGAGCGAGCCGGCCCGCACGGGTATCCCGAGCGGGTGCACGAAGCCCTCGGCGTCGGCGGCGGCGCGCGCGACCGAGGTCAGATAGGGGCCGAGGAACACGGTGAGCACGCTCGTCGAGTAGACCGAGCAGGCGAAGTCGTAGAAGTACCAGCCCCGCTGCTCGCGCCGCCGTTCGGCGGCACCGGCGGCGTACTCCTCCGGCTCGGTGGTCGATGCGGTCACGGCCGCGCCCCCTCGTTCGTCCCGTGAGCCGTCCCCGTGTCACGGGGACCGCGGGCTCAGACCCACGCACCCCGCTCGGTCATCACCGAACGCAGCGTCTCCAGTCGATCGGTCATGATGCCATCGACTCCCAGGTCGAGGAGAGAGTTCATGCGCTCCGGATCGTTCACGGTCCACACGTGGACCTGCAGCCCGCGCGCGTGCGCCTCCCGCACGAAGCGCCGGTCGACCACCGGGACCCCGCCCTGACGCTCGGGCACCTGCGCCGCGACGGCACCGACGCGCAGCGCCGCCGGGATGCCGAGGGAGCGCAGCCGCAGCCCGATCACCCCGCGCACCCCGTAGGAGGTGGCCAGCCGGGGGCCGGCCAGGCGATGCGCCCGCGCGACCCGGGACTCGGTGAAGGACCCCACGCAGACCCGGTCCCAGGCGTCGGTCCTGCGGATCAGCTCCACCAGGGGGACGAGGGCCGACTCGACCTTGAGGTCGATGTTCCAGCGGGCCTCCGGGAACTCCTCCAGGAGGTCGGCGAAGAGCGGCAGCGGTTCGCTGCCCGCCACCCGCGCCTCGCGCACCGCGGCCCACGGCAGGTCGCGGATGCGTCCCGAGGCGTCCGTGACCCGGTCCAGGGTCGCGTCGTGGAACGCCACGAGGGCGCCGTCGGCCGTCGTGTGCACATCGGTCTCGAAGTAGCGGTAGCCCGCCGCGGCCGCCAGGCGGAAGGCGGCCGCGGTGTTCTCCAGCCCGTTCGCCGTGCCGCCGCGATGGGCGAACGCGAGGGGGGAGGGGTGGTCGAGATAGGGGTGGCGTACGCGAGTCACCGCCGCAGTATGGCCTGTGCCGGTGTCGCCGGGGCGTCCGAGGAGGGGGCGGCGACCGGTTCGGGGGCGTCCGCGGAGGGGGCGGGGGCTCCTTCCGGCGCGGCTCCCGGACCGTCGGGCGCCTGCTCGGGGACGGCGAACCAGCGCAGGAAGAACTGGGCCAGTGGCCCGATCGCGAGCGCGTACAGCACCGTGCCCACGCCGACCGAGCCGCCGAGCAGGAAGCCCGTCGCGACGACGGCGACCTCGATCGCCGTCCGGACCAGCCGGATCGAACGGCCGGTCAGCCGGTGGAGACCGGTCATCAGGCCGTCGCGCGGACCCGGACCGAAGCGCGCCGCGATGTACAGGCCGGTCGCCACCCCGTTCAGCAGGATGCCCAGCACGAGCAGCGCGATCCGGCCGGCCGCCGCGTGGACGTCCGGGACCAGCGCCAGTGTGCCGTCCATCGCCAGGCCGATCACGAAGACGTTGGAGACCGTGCCCAGCCCCGGGCGCTGGCGGATCGGGATCCACAGCAGCAGCACCACCGCGCCGACGACGATCGACACCACACCGATGGTCAGCCCGGTCTTCTCGGCGAGACCCTGGTGGAGGACGCCCCAGGGCTCCAGGCCGAGGCCGCTGCGCACGAGCAGGGCGGAGCTCACCCCGTACAGCGTCAGCCCGACGTAGAGCTGGACGAGCCGGCGGGAGAGGTGCCGGCCGCGGAGGCCGGAGGCGATGGACAAGGGACTGCCCCCTGAGTGGTGGTGGTGGACTGGCTCATGACACTCTGTGGCGGGGGTCAGGGTGCCAACCATGGCCAATTCGGTGAAGGTGGACTGATTTCGATGGCTCAGTGGACTTCGGCCGTGGGGCCGGCCCAGCTCGCCCGGCAGCTCCAGGCACAGCAGTCGCGCCCCGCCGGTCCCGGCGTCCGCAAGCCGCCCGCCTACCGCGCCCTGGCGGACGGCATCCGCCTGCTCGTCCTGGAGGGCCGCGTCCCGGTCGCCGCCCGGCTGCCCGCCGAGCGGGAGCTCGCCGTCGCCCTCACCGTCAGCCGGACGACGGTGGCCGCGGCCTACGAGGCGCTCCGCTCCGAGGGCTTCCTGGAGTCCCGGCGCGGCGCCGGCAGCTGGACCGCCGTCCCGGCCGGGAACCCGCTGCCCGCCCGCGGCCTCGAACCGCTGCCGCCGGAGGCCCTCGGCTCGATGATCGACCTCGGCTGCGCGGCCCTTCCCGCGCCCGAGCCCTGGCTGACCCGGGGCGTCCAGGGCGCCCTGGAGGAGCTTCCGCCGTACGCCCACACGCACGGGGACTACCCGGCCGGGCTGCCCACGCTGCGGCAGATGCTCGCCGACCGCTACACGGCCCGCGGCATCCCCACCATGCCCGAGCAGATCATGGTCACGACCGGCGCCATGGGGGCCATCGACGCCATCTGCCACCTCTTCGCGGGCCGCGGCGAGCGGATCGCCGTCGAGTCGCCCTCGTACGCCAACATCCTCCAGCTGATGCGCGAGGCCGGCGCCCGGCTCGTGCCCGTCGCCATGTCCGAGGGCCTCGGCAGCTGGGACCTGGGCCGCTGGCGCCAGGTGCTGCGCGACGCGGCGCCCCGCCTCGCGTACGTGGTCGCCGACTTCCACAACCCGACCGGCGCGCTGGCCGACGAGGACCAGCGGCGGCAGCTGGTGGAGGCGGCCCGCTCGGCCGGCACCGTCCTCGTCGTGGACGAGACGATGACCGAGCTCCACCTGGACGACGACGTGGAGATGCCCCGGCCGGTCTGTGCCTTCGACCCGGCGGGCTCGACGGTCCTCACCGTCGGCTCCGCCAGCAAGGCCTTCTGGGCGGGCATGCGGATCGGCTGGGTCAGGGCCGCGCCCGACGTCATCCGGTCGCTGGTCGCCGCGCGCGCGTACGCCGACCTCGGCACCCCCGTGCTGGAGCAGCTGGGCGTGAACTGGCTGATGCGGACCGGCGGCTGGGAGGAGGCCGTGGGGCTCCGTCGCGAGCAGGCCAGGGAGAACCGCGACGCGCTCGTCGCCGCGCTCCGCAGGGAGCTTCCCGAATGGCAGTTCTCCGTGCCGCGCGGCGGACTGACCCTCTGGGTCCGTACCGGCGGGCTCTCCGGCTCCCGGCTCGCCGAGGTGGGGGAGCGGGTGGGCGTCCGGGTGCCCTCCGGGCCCCGCTTCGGCGTCGACGGCGCCTTCGAGGGGTTCATCCGGCTGCCCTTCACCGTCGGCGGCCGGGTCGCCGACGAGGCCGCCGCCCGGCTGGCCGCCGCGGCGCGGCTGGTCGAGTCGGGCGCGGGGGGCGGCGCCGAGTCGCCGCGCTCCTTCGTGGCCTAGGGCCTGTCGTCACCATCCCCTCGTTGCCCGCAGGGCGGCCCTGCGGCGTCTGGTGCGTGCTCTCGGTGTGCCGGGGGGAAGTGCTCGTACGGGACGTACTCGCGCTTTCGCCCGGCGCGGCGAGAGCGCGTGCCAGGCGTCGCGGGGCAGAGGGGATGGTGACGACAGCCCCTAGGGGGCGTCTTGCCGATCATGCCGAGCCGATCGGCGAGACACCGCCCAGGGGAACGCGACACGGAAGAGGCCGGTGAGGTCCCTGGGGTCCTCACCGGCCTCTCGGGCGTCCGGGGGCGGTGTGCTCAGCCCTCCGCGGCGACGGGCGCGTGGAGCGGTGCCGGGCCGGGGTCGTAGGCAGGCGGCGCGGTGGCGGGCTCGGCCTCGGTGCGGGGCGCCGGAGCCGGGTCGGGCGCCGCGACCGGGAGCGTCTGGGTGACCGAGGCCGTGCTGCGCTCGGGGAGGAGGTCGAGGACCGCCTTCCGCTGGGCCTCGCTGGTCGCGTCGTCGTACGGGTCGGGCGTCGCCGGCACCTGGAGCCGCAGCACCGGACCCGAGCCGAGGCGCGCGTACCCCCGGCCGGGCGGGACGTCGGGCGTGGGCGTGGTGTGCGGCGCGGCGCCCAGGACGGCCGCGATCTGCTCGGGCGCCGTCGGGCCGAGGACGATCCGGGCCCGGGTGTGGGTCCGTACGGCCTCGCCGAGGGAGTCCGTGCTGTCGGACTGCTCGGCGACCACGACGGTGACGTGTGCCGCGCGGCCGTGCCGCAGGGGCACCCGGAGCAGTTCCTGGGGGTCGGGGCGGCCGTCCGCGGCGGCCAGGTGACCGAGGACGCTCGGCCGGTCCAGCAGGATCCACAGCGGCCGCCGGGTGTCCTCCGGCGCGGGTTGGCCGGCCTGCCGGGCCCGGTTGGCGGCGATCAGCCGCCGCTCGGTCTCGTGGGCCGCCCACTCCAGGCTGGCCAGGGAGCCGGCGAGACCGCACTCGACGGCGAGGACGCCGTCGCGGCCGGTCAGGCAGGCGTACTCGCCGGTTCCCGCACCCTCGACGACCAGCACGTCCCCGTGGGGCAGGGCCTGCAGGGCGATCGAGCGGAGCAGGGAGGTGGTGCCGCTGCCGGGCTGGCCCACGACCAGCAGGTGCGGCTCGGTGGAACGGGGGCCGGTGCGCCAGACGACGGCCGGCGCGTCCTCCGTGCCGTCCGAGGCGACCACGGGCACGGTCCGCTGCACGGCGTCGGCGTCGGTGAAGCCGAGGACCGTCTCGCCCGGCACGGTGACGAACCGCTGGGCGGCGATGGTGGTGGGCAGGGCGGGCAGCACGCTCATGACGAGCCGGTTGCCCTCCTCGTCCCAGTCGAAGCGGTACTCGCGGCCGCGTCCCGACTTGGCGTGCAGCAGCTGCTCGATGCGGGCGCGTGCGGCCGGCTCGCCGTCGGTGAAGTACGGGGGGTAGGCGATCCGCAGGCGGGTGAGCCGCCCGTCCTCGTCGAAGGCGTGCTCCCCGAAGGCGCCGCTCCAGTCGCCGCCGTGCGCGAAGAGCGGGGAGGGGTCCTCGGGGACGGAGAAGTACGGCACGAGGGCCTCGTACAGGCCCTTGAGCCGGGCGATCTCGGCGTCGTCGGGGCCGGTCTTGACGACCGGCCGTTCGCGTCCCTTCCACGCCGCGGCGCCCATGAGGGTGACCAGGGCGAGGAGCGGCCCGTACGGCATCAGCGCGACGACCAGGACGCAGGCCGCGACCAGGAGCAGCGTGGGACCACGCCGTTCCTTGGGGGTCGCGGCCCACCTGGCGCGCGCTGCCGCGGCCAGCTTCCGCAGACCACGGGTGACCGTGATCAGTGGATGGAGCACGTCGGTGGCGCTGTCGGCGGCCGTGCGCGCGATCTCTCGACTACGAGCGATCTGTGCGCTGCCGCTGCTCAGAATGCGGGGGAGTGGTCGCCGGGCCACGAAGTACTCCTGAAGGGTGGAAGGGACGGAAGGGGGTCAGAACTTGATCCCGCCCAGGAGGCCGGCGAGGCTCTGCCCGCCCGCCGTGATGCTCGGGGCGATGGCGGTGCCTGCGAGGTAGAAGCCGAACAGCGCGCTGACGAGGGCGTGCGAGGCCTTCATCCCGTCCTTCTTGAAGAACAGGAAGCAGATGATGCCGAGCAGGACCACGCCTGAGATGGACAGGATCATTGGTTGTTCTCCTGGGTGAGGGGACAGTCACCATGAGTCCTTCCAGGTTCACGGCAAGTATCTATGTGACTAAAGGTGCAAACGGGTGAAAAACTGGTGTTTTCACTGCACCGGCGGAGGGCGGGTGCGCTGTCGGGTGGCGGAACGCGCGCGGTGCGCTAAGGGGTGTCGCGTCGGTCAGGCCGGATCGGGGAGCGGGGTCTGATGCCGTGGGCTGCACGGCGGAGGAGCGAGCCATGCCGACCGACGACACCGCGGCGAGCCGCGGTGCCAGGCGTCGCGAGCCCGGCGTGATCGGCGAGACACCCCCTGGGGGTAGATGCCCGGGCGTGGGCTGCGGTGATCTTTGCCGTGGACGGGCGAGGTCATGTCGGCGGACGGGCAGTACCCTGTCGATTCACTCGTACGGCGGCGCTCGCCGTGCGGCGACGAACTCCGGAGTCCCCGCCTCGGCGGCGGGCGACGGCACGGCACGAGAGGCGGCACCATCCGATGAGCGAGACCCCGGACCCCGAGGTCATCGAGCTGGCGACCAAGGTCTTCGACCTCGCGCGCACCGGTGACGCCGACGCCCTCGCCGCCTACGTGGACGCGGGCGTGCCCGCGAACCTCACCAACGACAAGGGCGACTCCCTCGTCATGCTCGCCGCCTATCACGGCCACGCCGCCGCGGTCGCCGCCCTCCTGGAGCGCGGCGCCGACGCCGACCGTGCCAACGACCGCGGCCAGACCCCGCTCGCCGGTGCCGTCTTCAAGGGCGAGGACGCCGTCGTCCGCGCGCTGCTCGACGGGGGCGCGAATCCGGAGGCCGGGACTCCGTCCGCCCTCGACACGGCCCGCATGTTCGGCAAGGCGGATCTCCTGGAGCTGTTCGGATCCCGGTGAACGGGCACTGAACCCCAGGTGAGAGCGGCATCGTAAATGTGGTCGCGGCGGCGAAATGGGTGGGTCATCATGACGTCGGGCCCGGCAAATCGGGCCACCGACGAGAGGCAGAGGAAGATGATCACTGGCAAGCGCAGGACGACGAGCGGCCCGACATGTCGCCGCACGGCCTAGGCGTACAGAGATGTACCGCCTGACCCGGGTCATCCCGGTATCCCCCGGTCGTGTCGACAGCTTGATGTGAGGCGTCTTCCCATGTTCGATCCAGTCATAGCGCCGAGCGGCACCCTGCTCGGTCTGCTGCAGCGGGGCCGCGGCGACGGCACCCTGCACGCGCTCGCCGCGCCACGCGCCGAGGCCCTCGCGGCCCTCAACCACTGCGTTCTCGACGACCCCCGCCACGACTGGCAGGTCGAGAACCGCTCCCTCTACTACGCCCGGCTCTACCTCGACCTCCACGGAGGCCTCGAGGAGATCGAGGCGCACCTCTTCGGCGCCGAGGACCACCTCGACACCGAGGACTCCAGGACCGGGCTCGCGCTCGCCGTCCTCGGGCACCTCGCCTCCTACGGACGCCAGGACGCCCTGCTGCTGCTCCGCCGTTACGCCGCGACCGGCACGAACTGGGCGTGGGCCCTGGACGAGCTGGCGCTCCGCGACGACGACGCCGGCCTGCGCGCGCTCGCCCTGCCCGTCCTCGCCCGCTTCCCGGCCGATCCGGAGGGCGACGCCGAGCTGGCCGCCACCGTGCGCGACGCCTACGAGCCCCGCCCCTGGCGACTCTGGGCCGAGGACCGGCGCGAGGCCGTCGCCGCCCGCGTCCGGGCCGCCCGTGAACAGGGCTCCTTCGACCGCTGGCAGCGCCAGATGAGTCCGGCCGGGCCCCGGCCCGGCTGGAGCGTCCGGGCCGTCCTGGACTGGGCGCAGGAGGGCCACGAGCGCGGCGCCGAGCTGTCCGGCCCGGCCGCCCGCTGCCTCGCCGCCGTCGCAGGACCCGAGGACCGGCCCGAGATCCTGGCCGCCGCCCGCCACGGCGCGGAGGGAGCGCGGGGCGCCGCACTGCACCACCTCGCCGCGACCCGGGACCCCGCCGTGCTCGACCTCGTCGAGGCCGCCGCCGACGGCGACTCCGCCGCGGTCGCCGAGACCGCCGTCGCCGCCTACCGGCGGATGTGCGGCGAGGACGCGGTCGCCCGCGCCCGTGCCTGGGTCCGGCGCACCGACGCCCTCGGCGTCGCCGCCGCCGAGACCCTCGCCTGCCGCGGCACCGCCCAGGACGCCACCCTCGTCCTCGGAGCCCTGCGCGAGACCATCCGCACCGCCGGCCCCGACGCCCCCGAGCTCGCCGTCCTCGTCGACGGCGCCGGGCGCCTCGGCATCGCCTGCGCGGCCCCCGTGCTGCGCCACGTCTACCGGGAGACGGCCTCCTCCCAGCTGCGCGGCCGCGCGGCCCGGGCACTCGCGGCCACCGACCCCACCTTCGCGACCGGCTTCGCCGTCGAATGCCTCTGGGACTGCGAGGAGACCACGCGCGAGGTCGCGGCCCAGCACGCCGAGACCGGTGACGTGCGCGTCGCCGAGCGGCTCCGCCGCCTCGCCGCCGACCCGGCCGAGGAGGCCGAGGTGCAGACCGCGGTACGCAACCGGATAGGGCCCGACCTCCAGGTCTGACCCGCATCAGGCCTGACCCCTCCCCAGGTCTGTGTCCATCCGTCCCGCCGCCCGGACCCCGGCGCGGCGCGGCCTGCGGCGGAGATCCCGCCGACCGTGGCCCCGCCCCGGGTGTCCGGGCGCTCGCCGTACGGGGGCGCCCGGCGTTCGGCCGTACCCGCCGTAGGGGCGCCTCCGATGTCCCGGCGCGTTCGCCGATCCGGCGCGCGCGAACGTCGGGCACCTGTCGTCCCGGTTCGGGCGCGCTTCCGGCGCGCCCGCCGCCGAGTCACTACGCCCGTCGAGCCCGTACGCCATCGAGCCTGGACGCCGCCAAGGCCGTACGCGCCGCCAAGGCCGTACGCCGCCTGGGCCGC
The DNA here is from genome assembly GCF_055584185.1 of Streptomyces sp. NPDC104202. Taxonomy (NCBI): domain Bacteria; kingdom Bacillati; phylum Actinomycetota; class Actinomycetes; order Kitasatosporales; family Streptomycetaceae; genus Streptomyces; species Streptomyces sp. NPDC104202. The sequence continues at coordinate 10,445 of NZ_JBVJMN010000073.1, forward strand.
AAGCCGTCAGGCCCGCCCGAGCCCCGCGACCGGACCGGCGCGCGCCGCGGTGTCCCCGTTCGCCCGGAACCCGTCGATCCGTCGTCCGATGTTCGGGGCCCGGGGGTGTCCGGACGGGCCCCGGGGGTCCACCGGCCGCCGCGCGGCGAAACGCTCACGGGCCGTTCCCCCGCCGTCCAGATCGACGTCGGCGGGTACACGCCGAGCGCGACGACAACACCCCTATGCGTGTCGTCATCGTCACCGAATCCTTCCCTCCCGACGTCAACGGAGTGGCGCACTGCGCCCTGCAGACCGCGCGCCACCTCGTCCGGCGGGGACACTCCCCGCTCGTCATCGCCCCCGCCGTCGCCGACCCCGCCGCGGACGCCGACGCCCCCTGCGCCGTCGTGCGGGTCCCCTCGCTGCCCCTGCCCGGCTATCCGCAGGTACGGGTCGCCCTGCCCAGCCGCAGGGTCGCCGCCGCCATCGCCGCGCACCGCGCCGACATCGTCCACCTCGCCGGGCCGTTCGTCCTCGGCGTGCGCGGGATGACGGCCGCCGCCCGGCTCGGCATCCCCGCCGTCGCCGTCTACCAGACGGACCTCGCCGGCTACGCGCGCACGTACGTGGGGACGGGCGAGGGCACCGCCTGGCGCCGCCTCCGCGCCGTGCACGGCGCGGCCGACCGCACCCTCGCCCCGTCCTCCGCCGCCGTGCGCGACCTGGAGGACCACGGCATCGGGCGCATCAGGCTCTGGGGGCGCGGCGTGGACACCGACCGCTTCCGCCCCGGACTGCGCGACGCCGCCCTCCGCCGCGCACTGGCCCCCGGCGGCGAACTGCTCGTCGGCTACGTCGGCCGGCTCGCCCCCGAGAAGCGCGTGGACCTGCTCGCCGGAGCGTGCGCGCTCCCCGGCGTACGGGTCGTCGTGGTCGGCGACGGGCCGAGCGCCCCGGCGCTGCGCTCGGCCCTTCCGGGCGCCCGGTTCCTCGGCCGCCGGACCGGCGCCGACCTGGCCCGGATCTTCGCCTCGCTGGACGTCTTCGCCCACACCGGCCCGCACGAGACCTTCTGCCAGACCGTCCAGGAGGCGATGGCGAGCGGGGTCCCGGTGATCGCGCCGGCCGCCGGAGGCCCCCTGGACCTGGTCGACCACGGGCGGACCGGACTGCTCGTCCCGCCGGGCGACCCGGACGCCCTCACCGGCGCCGTCGCCGGCCTCGCCGCCGCGCCCGAGACCCGGGCCGCCTTCGCCCTGCGCGGCCGGGCCGCCGTCGAGGGACGCACCTGGGAGGCCCTCGGCGACGAGCTGATCGGCCACTACCGGGAGGTCCTGCGCGAGCGGACGGCGGTGGCGGCATGAGCGGCGTCGGTACGGAACGGGGCGCGCGGGCGACCGTCACGACGGCCGGGGAGCCGGGCCTCCGGCGGGCCGGCGAGGGGCTGCGGATCGTGCGGCTCGCCAACTTCGTCACCCCCACCTCCGGCGGGCTGCGCACCGCTCTCGACCGGCTCGGCCGCGGGTACCTGGAGGCCGGGCACGAGCCTGTCCTCGTCGTCCCCGGCGACGTCGCGAGCGACCGGCCCACCCCGCAGGGCCGGGTCGTCACGCTCCCCGGGCCCGTCCTGCCCGGCACCGGTGGCTACCGGGTGCTCGCCGACCGCCGCCGTGTGGCCCGGCTCCTCGACGAGCTGGCCCCCGACCGGATCGAGGTCTCGGACCGCACGACCCTGCGGTGGACGGGCGAATGGGCGCGACGCGCCCGCGTGCCCGCGGTGATGGTCTCCCACGAGACGGCGGACGGGGTGCTCCGCACCTGGGGCGTGCCGCCCGCGCTGGCCGCCCGCACCGCGGACCGCCTCAACCGCCGCACGGCCTGGGCCTTCGCGAGGATCGTCTGCACGACGGAGTGGGCGGAGCGGGAGTTCCTGCGGATCGGCGCCCGCAACGTCGCCCGTGCCCCGCTCGGCGTGGACCTGGATCGCTGCCGGCCCGGCCGCCGCAGCACCGTGCTCCGTGCCCGGTACGCGGACGGGGAGCGGGTGCTCCTCCTGCTCTGCTCGCGTCTCTCCGTCGAGAAGCGGCCCGGTACGGCCCTGGACGCCCTGGAGGAGCTCCGGGCCGCGGGGGCCGCGGGGGTCGCGGCGGCGCTCGTCGTCGCGGGCGACGGGCCCCTGCGGGGGGCCCTGGAGCGGCGGGCACGTGAGCGGTGCCTCCCGGTGCGGTTCCTCGGCCACGTCGCCGACCGCGAGGCCCTCGCGGACCTCCAGGCGGCCGCCGACGTGTGCCTGGCCCCCGGACCCGCCGAGACGTTCGGCCTCTCCGCCCTCGAAGCCCTCGCCTGCGGGACGCCGGTCGTCGTCAGCGCCTCCTCCGCCCTCCCCGAGGTCGTCGGGACCGCCGGTGCCGCGGCCGCCGACACCCCGGCCGCCTTCGCCTCCGCCGTCCAGGGCCTCCTCGCCGAGCCGGAACCCGACCGCCGCCGCTCGGCACGCGCGCGTGCCGAGCACTTCTCCTGGGACCGTTCCGTCGCGGCCTTCCTCCGCGCCCACGACGCCGCCGGTGCGCCCACCGCGCCGCGCCGCTCCGGGGAGCCCCGCCGATGACCGGGCCCGCCCCCGCCTCCACGCCCGCGTACGCCGTTCCCACCCCGGTGGCTCCCGCCTCCGCCCCCGGGTACCCCGCTCCCGCACGCCCGGAGCGCCCGCCGCTCGCCTCCCTCCCGGGGCCGGCGTCCGGAGAGGCGCCCGCCATCGCATCCCCCCACGCCCCCGGCCGCACCCGGGGTCCCGGCCCAGGCCGCGGCTCCGGCCCCCATCCCCGTGAGCCCCTCAGGTTCGCCGTCCTGGGCGACTCGCTGAGCGAGGGCGTCGGCGACCGGGTGGGAGGTGCGTGGCGGGGATGGGCGGCGCTGCTGGCCGACGGACTCACGGCCGGCGGGCGGGAGACGGAGTTCCTGAACCTCGCCGTCAGCGGGGCCCTCAGCTCCGACGTGGCGGGTGCGCAGGCGCCCCGCGCCCTCGCCTTCCGGCCCCACCTCGCCTCGGTCGTCGTGGGGGTGAACGACACCCTGCGCCGCGGCTTCGACATCGCGCTGCTGGCCCGGCGGCTCGACCGGGTCTGCTCCGACCTCGACGCCCGCGGGGCCGTCCTCCTGACGGCCTGCCTCCCCGACCCGGGGCGGATGCTCGGTCTGCCCCCGCCGCTGGCACGCCCGCTGGCCCGCCGCCAGCGTTCCGTGAACGCCGTGGTGCACGCGCTCTCCGACCGGCACGAGGCGGTCCACCTGCACCTGGCGGGCCCCGCGTGGACCGACGACCGGAGCCTGTGGAGCGCCGACCGGCTGCACCCCGGCGAGCGCGGCCACCGGGCCGTCGCCGCCGGCTTCCACCGGCTGCTGGTCCACCGGGGCCTCGCCCACGGCGCGCCGCCGTCGCCGGACCCGGCCGAACCGCCTCCGACCCGCGCCGACGCGCTGTTCTGGCTCGCCACCGCCGGCACCGGCTGGGTGCTGCGCCGCAGCCGCGACCTGCTGCCGCAGCTCCTGCTGCTCGCCGGCGCCGAGCCGCGCCACCGGGCCGACGGGACCGGCACCGGACCCCTCGACGCGCGCGCGGACGCCGCCCTCGCGACCGCGCTCGCGGCCACAATGGGGAGATGAACGGGCGCTGGGAGTTCTGGATCGACCGGGGCGGCACCTTCACCGACGTCGTCGGGCGGCGACCCGACGGCCGGCTCGTCACCCGCAAGCTGCTCTCCCACGATCCGGCGCGCCCCGGGGACGCCGCCGTCGCCGGCATCCGGCTCCTTCTCGGCCTGGAGCCCGGAGACCCCGTCCCCGCCGACCGGATCGCCGTCGTCAAGATGGGCACCACCGTCGCCACCAACGCCCTCCTGGAGCGCCGCGGCGAACCGACGGTCCTCCTCGTCACCGAGGGCTTCCGCGACGCCCTGCGGATCGCCTACCAGAACAGGCCCCGGCTCTTCGACCGCCGCATCGTGCTCCCCGAACCGGTCTACGCGCGCGTGATCGAGGTCCCCGAACGGGTCGACGCCCGCGGCGGGCTCGTCCGCCCGCTGGACGAGCCGGCCGTCGCCGCCGCCCTCGCCGCCGCCCACCGCGACGGCTTCCGCTCCGCCGCCGTGGTCCTCCTGCACGGCTACCGCCACCCCGACCACGAGACCCGCGTCGCGGCCGCCGCCCGCGCCGCCGGCTTCACCCAGGTGAGCTGCTCGCACGAGGTCAGCCCGCTCATCAGACTGATCCCGCGCGGGGACACCACCGTCGTGGACGCCTACCTCTCCCCGGTGCTGCGCCGGTACGTCGACGGCGTCGCCCGCGAACTCGCCGGGATCAGGATCGTGTTCATGCAGTCCAACGGCGGTCTGCGCGAGGCCGCCCACTTCCGGGGCAAGGACGCGGTCCTGTCCGGACCGGCCGGCGGCGTGGTCGGCATGGCCCGTACGTCGGCCGCCGCGGGGTACGACCGGGTCATCGGCTTCGACATGGGCGGCACCTCCACCGACGTCTCGCACTACGCCGGGGCCTTCGAGCGTGAACTCGGCACCCAGGTCGCCGGGGTGCGCATGCGGGCCCCCATGATGAGCATCCACACCGTCGCGGCGGGCGGCGGCTCCGTCCTCCACTACGACGGCCGCCGCTACCGGGTCGGCCCCGACTCGGCCGGCGCCGACCCCGGACCCGCCTGCTACCGCCGCGGCGGACCCCTCACGGTCACCGACGCCAACGTCATGCTCGGCCGCGTGCAGCCCGCCCACTTCCCCGCCGTCTTCGGCGACACGGGGGACCGCCCCCTGGACGCCGACGTCGTACGACGGCGGTTCACGGCCCTCGCCGAGGACGTCGGCGACGGCCGCACCCCCGAGGAGGTCGCCGCCGGCTTCCTGGAGATCGCCGTCCTGAACATGGCCAACGCCGTCAAGAAGATCTCCGTGCAGCGCGGCCACGACGTCACCCGCTACGCCCTCACCAGCTTCGGCGGTGCCGGCGGCCAGCACGCCTGCGCCGTCGCCGACGCCCTGGGCATCGACACCGTCCTGATCCCGCCCCTCGCCGGGGTGCTCTCCGCCTACGGCATCGGGCTCGCCGACGCCACCGCCATGCGGGAACAGTCCGTGGAGGCGCCCCTCGACGAAGCCGGAACCCCCGCGCGCGTGGCCGGGCTCTGCGCCGCGCTCGCCGACCGCACCCGGGAGGAGCTGCGGACCGACGGAGTGCCCGACGAGGCGATCACCACGCACGCGCGCGTGCTCCTGCGCTACGCCGGGACGGACGCGAGCCTCCAGGTCGACCTCGCCGCCCCCGACGCGATGAAGGCCGCGTTCACGGCGATCCACCGGGCGAGGTACGCCTTCACCCTGGACCGGCCGCTCGTGGTGGAGGCCGTCTCCCTGGAGGCCGTCGGCACGGCCGGCCCGCACGGCCCGGCCGTCCTCGGCACGACCGACCGCACCGGACCCGTCTCCCCGCGCGCCACCGTGCGGATGCACAGCGGAGGCGGCCTCCACGACGCCCCGCTCCACCGCCGCGAGGAACTCCGGCCCGGCGACGCCGTCGACGGCCCCGCACTCCTCGCGGAGGCCGACGCCACGACCGTCGTCGACTCCGGCTGGCGCGCCACCGCCACCGACGAAGGCCATCTGCTGCTGCGCCGCGTCACCCCGCGCCCCGCGCGCGTGGCCGCCGGGACGGACGTCGACCCGGTCCTCCTGGAGCTCTTCAACAACCTCTTCATGGCCATCGCCGAGCAGATGGGCGTCCGCCTGGAGAACACCGCCCAGTCGGTCAACATCAAGGAGCGACTCGACTTCTCCTGCGCGCTCTTCGACGCCGACGGCAACCTGATCGCCAACGCCCCCCACATCCCCGTCCACCTCGGCTCCATGGGAGAGTCCATCAAGGAGATCCTCCGCAGGCGCGGGGACGACCTGCGCCCCGGCGACGTGTACGCGGTCAACGACCCGTTCCACGGCGGCACCCACCTGCCCGACGTCACCGTGGTGACGCCGGTCTTCGACGACACCGGCGACGCACTCCGCTTCGTCGTCGCCTCCCGGGGCCACCACGCGGAGATCGGCGGCATCACCCCCGGCTCCATGCCGGCCTTCAGCACGACCGTCGACGAGGAGGGCGTCCTCTTCGACGACTGGCTGCTCGTCCGGGACGGCCGGCTGCGCGAGCCCGAGACCCGGGAGCTGCTCACCGGTGCCCTGCACCCCTCCCGCGACCCCGACACCAACCTCGCCGACCTCCGCGCCCAGATCGCCGCCAACGAGAAGGGCGTCGAGGAACTGCGCAGGACCGTCGACGAGTTCGGGCTCGACGTCGTCCGGGCCTACATGCGGCACGTCCGCGCCAACGCCGAGGAGTCCGTCCGCCGCCTCGTCGCCCGCCTCGCCGACGGCTCGTACCGCTACGAGACCGACGGCGGCGCGGTCATCGAGGTCGCCGTCCGGGTCGACCGTGAACGCCGCTCCGCCGTCGTCGACTTCACCGGCACCTCCGCGCAGCTGCCCGGCAACGCCAACGCGCCCACGGCCGTCGTCACGGCCGCCGTCCTGTACGTCTTCCGCACCCTCGTCGACGAGGACATCCCGCTCAACAGCGGCTGCCTGGAGCCCCTGGAGATCCTGGTCCCGACCGGATCGATGCTCGCCCCCGTCCACCCAGCCGCCACCGTCGCCGGGAACGTCGAGACGTCGCAGGCCGTCACCGGAGCGCTGTACGCGGCCCTCGGCGTCCAGGCGGAGGGCTCCGGCACCATGAACAACGTCACCTTCGGCAACGCGCGCACGCAGTACTACGAGACGGTCGCCAGCGGCTCCGGCGCGGGCGACGGCTTCGACGGCGCCGACGCCGTCCAGACCCACATGACCAACTCCCGGCTCACCGACCCCGAGATCCTGGAGTGGCGCCACCCGGTCCGGGTCGACTCCTTCGCGGTGCGGGAGGACGGCGGCGGCCGCGGCCGCCGGCACGGCGGCCACGGCGTCGAGCGGCGCCTGCGCTTCCTGGAGCCGATGACCGTCGCCCTGCTCACCGGCCACCGCAGGGTCCCGCCGTACGGCATGGCCGGCGGCGAGCCCGGCGCCCTCGGCGAGAACCTCGTGGAACGCGCCGACGGCACGGTCGAGCACCTCGGCGGAGCCGCCACCACCGAGGTCGGCCCCGGCGACGTCCTGGTCCTGCGCACCCCGGGCGGCGGGGGGTACGGCAGCCCCGCACCGGAGGGGCCGGAACCCGGGTGAACGGGCCGCGCCAGGGACCGGCCGGCCCCGTGAGGGCCCTGCCGCCCCCACCCGCCCGCGCGGCCCGTCTCCCGTTTCCCCGGGCGCCCTCCGCGGCGGCCCGTCCTCACCGCACGGGCACGAACCGCACGGCCGTCCCCGGCACCGCCTGCGCCGCCGCGCCCAGATCGGACTCCCTGACGACCCCGACCACCGGATAGCCGCCGGTAGTCGGGTGGTCGGCGAGAAAAACCACGGGGCGCCCGTCCGGCGGCACCTGGACCGCGCCGAGCACCATGCCCTCGCTGGGCAGTTCACCCGGCCTCACCCGTTCCAGGGGCGGCCCGTCGAGCCGCAGTCCGATGCGGTTGGACGCCGGGGAGACCCGGTACGCGCGCGAGGCGAGGGCGCGGAGCGCGCCGGACGTGAACCAGTCGTCGCGCGGGCCGAGCCGCAGCCGCAGGACGAGCGTGTCCGGCGGGCCCGGCCAGGGAGGTGCGTCGACCGGCCCCCGCACGGCCGTCTCCGCCCCCAGCGGCAGGACCGTCCCGTCCGCCAGGGGGTCCGGTCCGAGTCCGGACAGCAGGTCCGTGGAGCGGCTCCCGAGCACCGGGTCGACCTCGATGCCGCCGCCGAGCGCCACGTACGCGCGTACCCCGCGCACGGCCGCGCCGATCTCCAGCACGGCCCCGGCCTCGACCCGGACCGCCGTCCCCCAGGCGGCGGGGCGCCCGTCCACGCGGACCGGGCACGGCGCGCCGCCCACCGCGACGGTCACCGCGCAGCGGGGCCGCAGCGCGCAGCCGCTGACGGTGGTCTCCAGCACCGCCGCCGTCCCGGCGTTGCCGACGAGCCGGTTGACGAGCCGGACGGCCGCCGGGTCGAGCGCGCCCGAACGGGGCACCCCGAGGTGCGCGTATCCCACCCGCCCCAGGTCCTGCACCGTGGTCAGGGCGCCCGCGCGGACCACGGCGACGGCGCGGTCGGTCATCGCCCCCGCTCCGCCCCGGCGCCCGCCGCGCACCCCGCCGGGCCGTCCACGGCCGTGAACCGGACCCGCGTGCCGGGGGAGAGGAGCGCCGCGGGATCGCGGGCGGTGTCCCAGAGCACCACGTCGGTGGTGCCGATCAGCTGCCAGCCACCGGGGGAGGAGCGGGGGTAGACGCCCGTGTACGGCCCCGCCAGGGCGACCGAACCGGCCGGGACGGCGGTGCGGGGCGTGGCCCGCCGCGGTACGCCGTGGCGCGCGCCGAGCCCGGTGAGGTAGCCGAAGCCCGGGGCGAACCCGCAGAACGCGACGCGGAACTCGGCGGCCGTGTGGATCCGGACCGCCTCCTCGACGGACACGCCCCACAGCGCGGCGACCTCCGCCAGATCGGGGCCGTCGTAGCGGACCGGTACCTCCACCGTCCCGCCCCCGCGCGCGGGGCGCGGTGCCACCTCCCAGCCGGGCAGTTCGGCGGCGAGCCGGTCCGGGTCGGCCACCCCGTCGAGCAGTACCGTCCGGGCGGCCGGCACGATCTCGCGCACCTCGGGCAGGGTGCCCGCCGCCCGTCGGCGCAGCAGTTCGGCGTGGAACGCCTCCGTCTGCTCGCCGCAGTCCAGCTCGACCAGGAGGGCCCGCTCGCCGACCCGGAGCGCCCGGAGGCCCCCGGCGCTCACGCGAACGCCTCCACGCGCACGCCGGAGCCCTCCAGGCGCTCGCGGACCCGCCGGGCGAGGCCGACCGCGCCCGGGGTGTCGCCGTGCAGGCAGAGCGACCGGGCCCGGACCGCGACGGAGCTGCCGCAGTGCGCGGTGACGACGCCGGACCGGGCCATGGCGACCGACCGTTCCACGACCTCGGACGGGTCGGTGACGACGGCTCCCTCCTGCCCCCGTGGCAGCAGGGAGCCGTCCGCCCGGTAGGCCCGGTCGCCGAACGCCTCCGGCACCACCGGCAGCCCCGCCCCGGCAGCGGCGTCGTGCAGCCGGGACCCGGGAAGGCCGAGGACCGGCAGCGTCCGGTCGGCGAGCAGCACCCCTTCGACGACCGCCGCGGCCTGCTCCTCGTCGTGGACCACGCGGTTGTACAGCGCGCCGTGCGGCTTCACGTACGCGACCCGCGAACCCGCCGCCCGCGCGAACACCTCCAGGGCACCGATCTGGTAGGCCACCTCGGCGGACAGCTCCGCCGCCGGGACGTCCATCGAGCGCCGCCCGAAGCCGGCGAGGTCCCGGTAGGAGACCTGGGCCCCGATCCGCACCCCGCGCGCGACCGCCAGTTCGCACACCCGCCGCATGGTGGCCGCGTCCCCGGCGTGGAAGCCGCAGGCCACGTTCGCGCTCGTCACGACGGACAGCAGCTGTTCGTCGTCGGTCAGCGTCCAGCGGCCGAAGCCCTCGCCGAGGTCCGCGTTGAGGTCGATCGTCGCCGTGGCCATGTCCGTGGGCCCCTTTCCCGAGGAGGTCCGGTCGCCGTCAAAATAGAGGATCGTTGAACGATCCAACAAGAGTCGTGTTGTCGACCGCCCCGCTCCTGGGGTTGACTCGGCCCCGGACACGAGGAAGGGACGGGGCGCCGTGGACGTGAGGGAAGCCGCCGAAGCCGGGGGCCTGGCGGACGACCGCGCCCTGCTCGGGCGGACGAGCACGGCCGAGCGGGTCGCCGACATCCTGCGGACCCGGATCGCGGAGGGCTACTTCGCGCCCGGCACCCGGCTCTCCGAGGACTCCATCGGCGGCGCCCTCGGTGTGTCCCGCAACACACTCCGCGAGGCGTTCCGGCTCCTCACCCACGAACGCCTGCTCGTCCACGAGCTCAACCGGGGCGTCTTCGTCCGGGTCCTCGCCGTGGGTGACGTGGACGACATCTACCGCACGCGCAGGCTCGTCGAGTGCGCCGTCGTCCGCGGCCTCGGGCAGCCGCCCTTCCCCCTGGACGGCCTCGCCGTCGCCGTCGCTGCCGGTGAGGCCGCGGCCCGCGCGGCCGACTGGAACGCCGTCTCCACGGCCAACATCCACTTCCACCGCGAACTCGTCGCCCTCGCGGCCAGCGCCCGCACCGACGAACTCATGCGCGGCGTCCTGGCCGAACTCCGCCTCGCCTTCCACGTCGTCGACGACCCCCGCGCCCTCCACGAGCCCTACCTCGTGCGGAACCGGGAGATCCTCGACGCCCTGCGGGCCGGCGAGCGGGGCACGGCCGAACGGCTCCTCGCCCGCTACCTCGACGACTCCCGCACCCGCGTCACGGCCGCGTACGCCCGGGCCGTGGACGCCCCGGCGGGCTCCGCCGGCTGACCGGCGGGCCCCGCGGGGACCTCGTCGGCCACCCCTCCGGGACCCCGGTCGCATCTGCGCCGTTTCGACCGTTGTCAGGTCGAGGACCTAATCTGTCCACCGTGACTTCGCCTGCCTCGACGGACCTCGTTCCGCCCCAGCTCAGCGCGGGGCCGCGGCCCGCGCAGGGCCCGGCCGCCGACGAAGGGCTCGCGCGGCGCCTCCGCGCGCTCGCGTGCACCGCGCCGCTGCACGACCTCGACGCGCGCAAGGCCAACCTGGCCGGCGAGTACACGGTCTACGCCATGGCCGAGGTGGCCCTCGCGGCGATCGACCTGATCACGCTCAACATGGACTTCGACACCGGCGCCGACCACGAGCAGATCGTCGCCCGGCTGCTGCCCCGCGTCGCCGCCCAGGCCCCCGCCCGCCCCGCCGCCGAGCACGAGCGCGTGGCCCGCTGGGTCCTGGAGAACCTCATCAACGTCGGCAGCGTCGACCGCGGCTTCCGCGCGGTCTACGGCACCTTCGGGACCGACGGGGTCTACGTCCGCAGGGACTACGACTTCAAGCTCATCGAGGAGGTCCCGGGCTACGGTGGCGGCGTCTACCTCCGCACCACCGACGAGGCGGTGAACGTGCTCGTCGGAGCCCTCGACACCGACGTCACCAGTGCCCAGATCGCCGCCGAGGTGAAGCTGGAGGTCCTCATCAACCGGGGCCGCCTGGCCGACGCCCAGCTCGCCGCCGAGCAGGCGCGCTACCGCACCGTGCAGTACGCCGAACTCCTGCGCAGGACCCTGGAGGCGACCCGGCGCAACGTCCGCGCGGTGGACTGGCTCCACACCGTCCCCGACATGATCGCCGAGGCGCTCGACCACGTCGCCGACCGCTACCGCCACGAGAACGCGATCCTCACCAACATCCGCAAGGCCCGCGACGAGGCCGAGGCCGCCACCGACGCGAAGACGGCCGAGCACAAGCGTCGCGCCGCCGAGCTCGTCGACATAGTGAAGGACTGCATCCGGCGCCACACCCAGCTGCAGTCCCGCCTCCTGGAGGCGGGACCCCTCTTCCGCGCCGAGCAGGACCGGCAGGCGTTCGCCGCCCCCGCGATGTACACCGGCCTCGACCTGTACGGCCAGCTGGTCGCCCCGGTCCTGCCGCTCCCCGTCGAGCAGGCCACCCGGGTCACCGACGCGTTCTTCGCCCGCGGCACCGGGCTGCGCACCCCCGCCTCCGTCCGCCTCGGCGACCTCGTCGACCTCCTGCTGACCCCGCCGGTGGAGCGCGAGCACCTCGGCGCGGAGATGCCCGAGCCCGACCTCATCGCCACCCCCGACGACTCCCGCTTCAGCGAGGAGCAGCTCGCGAGCGCGCAGCGCCTGCTCGACCTGGAGCACGACGCCCCGCGCAGGCTCTCCGGACTCCTCGCCGACGCCCGCCGCCTCGACCCGGACCTGCCCTACCTCGTCGCCCTCCTCGCCGTGCACGCGGCGAGCCCCCCGGTCGGCACCGCCTACCGGCAGGGCGAGGAGCGGCTCCTCTTCGCCGTCGACGACGGCACCCCCCTCGACGACCCCGAGTTCGGCGGCGCCGACCTCGTCGTCGGTACGGCCCTGCTCGACGCCGTGGGCATGGCCGCCGACCGCACGGAGGCCTCGTGACCCTCGCCCCGCAGGCTCCGGCCGGCCCCACCGGCCCCGTCGCCGTCCCTCCGGCCCGCACGGAGCCGGCCGACCCCGCCGCCGTACCCGAGGGCTCCGCCGCACCGGAGGCCGGCCAGGACGCGCCGCCCGCCGCCGTACCTGTCGCCACCGTCGTGGCGGAGGCAGACCCGGAACCGGTGCCCGCCGTCGTGTCCGACGCCGCTCCGGAACCGGTGCCCGCCCCGGCACCCCGGACCGATCCGGAGCCCGAGGGCGTCCCGGTACCGACGACCGCACCCGCGTCCGTCGTGGTGGTCGTGCCGCTGACCGTGCCCGATGCCGTCCCCGCGCCCGCCACGGCGCCGGAGAGCACGCCCGGGCGCGCCACCGTGCCCGCGCCCGCCACTCCTCCGGAACGGCCCGCGGCGCCCGCGCCCGCGAGCCCTGCGCCCGCGAACCCCGCGCCCGCGGGTCCGCGGCTGCGCCCCGTGCTCGTGGAGCCGCCGGCCGTCGGCCGGGGCGAGGCCGAGGGCCGGCCGCGGCGGGAGCCCGGCGCGGACGAGGAGCCCGGTCCGGGCACCGCGACGCGGCCGAGGTTCGGGACCGTGGCGATGCCCTCGCGCGGCGCCCCGGCACGGCACCGGGACCCGCTCCCGTCCGTGCGGGCCGTGCGGCTGACGGACGAGCCGTCCGAGCCCGCCGACCGCCCCGCGCCGCCCGCGTCCGTCACCCCCGTCCCGCTGCCCGTGCCCCGACCCGGCACCGGCGCCGTCCCCACCGAGAGCGTCACCGAGGAGCCCCAGCCGTGAGCGAAACCCACGCCGAGTACGCCGACGCGTGGAGCGAGCAGGAGCCCCCGCAGCCCCCGGCACCCTCCACGTCCGGCCCGTCCGCCGTCACCCCGGCCGACGCCGCGGACGCGGCCCGGCTCGTCTCCTTCGGGCTCCAGCCGAAGCTGCTGCCGGCCCGCGACGCCGAGTACACCGAGCTGCTCCGCCGCTACCGCGAGGACTCCGCCTTCGCCCGGCTCGCCGACGCCGTCGCCACCGGGCTCGGCCTGGTCGTCCTCGAAGTGTCCCCGCGCGCGGGGATGGCCGTCACCGCCGACGAGGACTCCGTCTTCGCCGTCCGGATGGGCGACTACGCCCGCCGCGCCTCCACGGACTCCGCCGACCGGTTCCTGCACGGCCTGGCCCACCTGGCCGTCGCCGCGATGGCCTTCCCCCGCCCCGAGGACCTCGCCGACGACGCGTACATCGGCCGTCTCACCGTCAACGGCGTCGACGCGTTCGTCCGCCAGGCGTGCCTGCGCCTGGAGCAGCGCGCCGAGGAGGAGGGGGAGAACACGGACCCGGCGTCCGACGCGCCCGGCCTGGAGGCCGCCTGGCGGATCTACGCGCGCCGGAGCGCCACCGGCGCCACCAAGGACGCCCGCAGGCTCGCCGGTTCCACCACCGGCATCGTCGGCAAGGCCGCCGCGTTCCTCACCGACTCCGGTTTCCTCCAGCGCACCGGCGACGAGGGCGGCGGCTCCTACCGGACCACCGCCCGCTACCAGCTCCAGGTGCGCGACATGGCCGGCTCCGCCGCCATGGCCGAGCTCCTGGAACTCGGCGTCGTCCCCGTCAGCGACGGCTCCGCGACGCTCGTCCCGCCGCCCCAGGGCGACGACCTGGAGCTCGCCGCCGACGCGGGCCTCCCGTTCCACTCCTAGCACCGCCCGCCCCGCCGCGTAACCGACCTTCCCCAGCACGAGAGTCCCTCGCCATGTACGAGCTGTCCCGGGTCCGCCTCTACTCGATCGGCCCCGCCGGTGCGCGCTACGCCGACACCGTCCTGGACCTGCGCGGGGTCGGCGCGCCCGTGCCCCATCCCGCCCCCACCCAGGCGGAGTTCTTCGAGGAGGAGCCGGTCGGCCCGCCGCGCCGCCCGGCGCCCGCGGGCGTGCTGTTCCTGGAGAACGGCGGCGGCAAGTCCGTCCTCCTGAAGCTGATCTTCTCGGTCATGCTCCCGGGCCACCGCAACACCCTCGGCGGCGCCAGCTCCGGCGTGCTGCGCAAGTTCCTCCTCGCCGACGACTGCGGCCACGTCGCCCTGGAGTGGCAGCACACCCTCACCGGCGAGCTCGTCGTCGTCGGCAAGGCCAGCGAGTGGCGCGGCCGCCAGGTCTCCAACGACCCCCGGAAGTTCGCCGAGGCCTGGTACTCCTTCCGGCCCGGCCCCGGACTCAGCCTGGACAACCTCCCCGTCGCCGAGGCGACCTCGGTGCGGCCGCCCGTCGAGGGTGCCTCCGGCGCGAGCGGCCGCCGCCGCACCATGAAGGGCTTCCGCGACGCGCTGACCGAGGCCGGCAAGGCGTACCCCCACCTGGAGGTGGTCTGGGAGGAGATCCACGACCGCTGGAACGAGCACCTCGGCGAGCTCGGCCTCGACCCCGAACTCTTCCGCTACCAGCGCGAGATGAACGCCGACGAGGGCGAGGCCGCCGGACTGTTCGCGGTCAAGAAGGACTCCGACTTCACCGACCTGCTGCTGCGCGCGGTCACCGACACGCGGGACACCGACGGCCTCGCGGACCTCGTCGGCGGCTTCGGCAACAAGCTGGGCCGCCGCGCCGAGCTGACCGCCGAGCGCGACTTCACCGCGGGCTCCGTGGACCTCCTCGGCCGGATCGTCGAGGCCGCCGGGACCCGGTCCCACGCGCGCGAGGTCCACGCCGGCGCCGAGCGGCGCACCCGTACCCTCGCCCGCCGGCTCTCCGGCCGCGCCGCCGAGGAGCGGGGCCGCGCGGCCGAGCTGGCCCAGCAGGTCACCTCCGCCGCCCACGCCGTCGACGAGGCCGGCTCCGCACGCGGCCGCAGCTCCCTCATCGCCGCCGAACTCGCCTACCGGCACGCCTCGCTGGCCCTGACGGCCGCCGAGAAGGGCGCCGCCGCCCAGCGCCGCGAGCTCACCGACGCCCGCACCCTGCACTCCGCCTGGCAGGCCGCCGAGGCGGTCCTCCGCCACCGTGCCGCCGGCGACCGGTCCGCGCGCGTGGCGGCCGCCATCCGTGAGGCCGAGCGGGACGCCGCCCCGGCCCTCGCCGCCCGTGCCAAGGCCGCCGCCGACCTCGTCCGGGCCCTCGCGGCCGCCGCCGAGGAGGGCGAGCGCCGGGCGGCGGAGGAGGAGGAACGCTCCACCGCCCTCCAGGAGGTCGGCGAGACCGCCCACCGCGACGCCACCGCCGCCGCCACCGAGGCCCAGCGGGCCCGCAGCGAGGCCGGTCACCTGCGCCAGCGGCTCGCCGAGGTCGAGCAGGAGACCACCGAGGCCGTACGGGCCGGCTGGCTCGACGACACCGCGCCCGACGCCGACCCGGCCCGGGCGGCCCTCGCCGCCAGCGACGCCGAGAAGAGCACGGTGGCCGCGTGGGACACGGCCCGCGAGGCCGCCCGTGCGGCGACCGACCGCGCGCGTGAGGCCGCCGGAGCCGAATCCCGCGCCGAACTCGCCGCCGCCCGCGCCGCCGACGCCGCCGAGGCCGCGGGGAACGCCTACGACGCCGAGCGCCGCGCCGCCGAGTCCCTCGCCGCGGAGGAGCGCCTCGCCGAACTGCTGAGCCTCCCGGCCGGGAACTCCGGCCTCCCGGCCGGCGGGTCGCCGCTCCCGGGCCAGCGGGCCGCCGCGCCGGCCGACCCGGACGACGCCCCCGCACCGCAGGGCACCCCCCAGGGCCCCCTCACCGTCACCGAGTTCGACCGGTACGCCGACGAACTGCGCACCATGCTCGACCAGGCCGTGGGCTCCGCCGAGCGGCAGCTGTTCGACCTGCGCACCGCCGCCGCCGACGACTCCCGCATCCTCGGCGCCCTCGGCGACGGCGGCCTGCTGCCGCCCGGTCCCGACGTCCTCGCCACCGTCGAGTACCTCGGCGAGCACGGCATCCCCGCGCTCCCCGGCTGGCGCTACCTGGCGCAGGCCGTGGACCCCGCCGACCACGCCCGCGTGCTCGCGGCCCGCCCCGAGCTCGTCGACGGCGTCGTCATCACCGACCCCGTCTCCTACGGGCGCGCCCGCGAGGTCCTCGGCTCCGCCGCCCTGCTGCCCCGCTCCGCCGTTGCCGTCGGCACCGCCGCCGCCCTGCTCGCCCCCGTCCCCGCGCAGGAGGCGGCCGGGGACACCGGCGTCTTCCTCGTCCCGCCGAACCCGGCCATGCATGACGAGCTCGCGGCCGACGAGGAACGCCACGCCTTGCGCGCCCGCGCCGCCGCCCGCGACGAGGAGATCCGCGCCCTCGCCGCCCGGCTCGCCGCCGACCGGGCCCTCGCCGCCCGCATCGGCGCCTGGCGCGCCGACTGCCCGCCCGGGATGCTCGCCGAGCTCGCCGCCGTGGCCGCCACCGCCCGCGAGACCGCCGAGGCCGCCGCCGCGACGCTCGACGAGGCCCGCGCCGTCCGCACCGAGGCCGACGAGACCGCCGCCGAGGCGACCCAGGTCAGGGACGAGCGCCAGGAGGCCGCCCAGCGCGCCCGCCGGGCCGCCGACGCCCTCGCCGGCCTGGCGTTCCGCCTGCGCGAGCGGTCCGCCTGGCAGGCCAAGCTCCGCGAGCTCGCCGACGACGCCACCGAGTCCGAGGCCCGCGCCCAGACGTGCCTGGAGCGCGCCCGGGCCGCCGACGAGGACCGCCGCGCGACCCAGCGGACCGCGGACGACGCGCACCGCACCGCCCGCGCCCTGCGCGCCGAGCGCGCCGAGATCGCCGGTGCCTTCGACACCCTGCCGGAGGAGGACCCGGCCGCGCCGCGTACCGCCCTGCCCACCCTCCGCGAGGCGTACCGGGCCGCGTCCCAGCTGTACGAGAAGGTCGGCGTCGGCGCCGACCTGCGCGCCGAGCAGGCCCGCGCCGAGAGCGACGAGTCCGCCGCCCTCGCCGAGCTCGACCGGCTCACCAACAAGGTCCGCACCCGCGCCGAGCAGCTCCTGGAGTCCACGGACGGCGCCGACGGCCCGTCCCGGCAGGCCGCCGCCGCGCGCGCGGAGTCGCTGGTCCAGATGCTGGAGACCCGCGCCTCGGAGGCGAGTGAGAAGCTGGGCCGGCTCCGAGGCGAGGCCGAGCGCCTGGCGCCCGAGGACGGCGAGGCCCACACCGAGCTGCCCGAGGACCTCGTCCCGGCCGACGCCGAGCGGGCGCAGGCCCTGCTCCGCACCGCCACCACCGAACTCGCCCTGCGCACCGACGCCCTGGAATCGGCCCGCGCCGCCCACTCCGGGCTGCTGCGCGACCACCGGGCAGCCGAGGACGCCGCGGGCGGCTTCGACGAGACGGCCGCCCTCCTGCGGGACCTGCTGCGCGACCACGCGGAGGAGGAGCGGGACGAGCCCGAGGCGTACCGCGGCACCCTGGAGGAGGCCCGTACGGTCGCGGCCGAGGCGCGGCGCTCGCTGCGCGGCTGCACGGCCGAGCTGTCCGCGGCCGACGCCGCCGTGCGCGAGGCGAGCGACATCCTCGTCCGGCACGCCAACTCCACCCGCTACGAGCAGGTCCGCACCCCGGCCCGCCAGCAGATCCGCGAGCTGCCCGCGTCCGCGCTGCCCGAGCACGCCGCCAAGTGGGCCGAGGCGTTCGCGCCGCGGCTGCGGGTCCTCACCGACGAGCTGGCGCAGCTGGAGCGCAACCGCGACTCGATCGTGGACCGGCTGCGCGGCCTCGTGGAGTCCTCGCTGGCGACCCTCCGCTCCGCCCAGCGGCTCTCCCGGCTCCCCGAGGGCCTCGGCGAGTGGTCCGGGCAGGAGTTCCTCCGGATCCGCTTCGAGGAGCCCGACCAGGCCACCCTCGCGGAGCGGCTCGGCGAGGTCGTCGACGAGGCCACCCGTGCCGCCGTCAAGAAGAACTCCGACCTGCGACGCGACGGGATGTCCCTGCTGCTCAGGGGCGTCCAGGCGGCTCTGGAGCCCAAGGGCGTCTCCGTCGAGATCCTCAAGCCGGACGCCGTGCTGCGCGCCGAGCGGGTGCCGGTCGGGCAGATGGGCGACGTCTTCTCCGGCGGTCAGCTGCTCACCGCGGCGATCGCCCTGTACTGCACGATGGCCGCGCTCCGCTCCAACGACCGGGGCCGCGACAAGCACCGCCACGCGGGCACGCTGTTCCTCGACAACCCGATCGGCCGCGCCAACGCCACGTACCTGCTCGAACTCCAGCGGGCCGTCTCCGACGCGCTCGGCGTCCAGCTCCTCTACACGACGGGCCTGTTCGACACGACCGCGCTGGCCGAGTTCCCTCTGGTGATCCGGCTGCGCAACGACGCCGACCTGCGGGCCGGCCTGAAGTACATCAGCGTGGAGGAGCACCTGCGTCCGGGGCTTCCGCAGCTTGCCGCCGAGGGGGAGACCATCCACGGCGAGATCACGGCGACGCGGATGTTCCGCCGCCACCCGTCCGACGACCCGGCGCCGGCGGCCTGACGGACGGTCCGGCTTCCCGACGCCCGGAGCGCCGACGGCGGAGCGGCCCGGCCCCCTGGGGGGCCGGGCCGCTCCGCCGTACCGCGCCGAAGGCTCAGGCGGCCTCGGGCATCGTCGCGGTCTCCGACCGCTCCTCCTCGCGCCGCTCACGGCGCAGCGAGCGCGCCGTGCTGCTGGGCTCGGAGACCACGCCGTTGCGCTGTCGCCACACCTGACGGGTGATCCACACGTCGAGGACACTCCAGGTGGCCACGACCGTGGAGGCGACCGCCCCGATGGTCATCGGAAAGGCCAGCCACGCGCCGGAGACCGTGCACAGGAAGGCCACCACCGCCTGGACCAGCGTCACCGAGGTGATCATCACCGCCCGTACGGCGGCGTTCCGGACCGGATCGGGCATGCGCTGCCGGCCCTTCGCGTCCTCGACCCACAGCTGACGCGCCGACCGCGCCTCGTGTTCCATTGTTCCGTCACTCCCCACCGCACCGCTGAAAGACCTCTGGGTCGTCTGCCCGTTGTGAGCGCCTTTACGCGGACAGAACCCTCCCCGTACGTATTGACGCACAGGAGAGGGAAAAGGTTTCGCCCGCCCCCGGTGCCACACGAGTCGATCGCGAACGGAACGCACACTTCCAGCCATCTGCGCAGACGGGAGAAATGGCACCCCATCAGGTGTCCTACGCCACAGTGCCCCAACCCAACTCCCTGAATACCAGGACAAGTCATGATCAACGCTCACTCGACAGGCTGAAAATCGCGCGGACGTGCCTTCGAGATGGCCGTGATGCAGTAGTAGGCTCGCGCCGCCGTTTGTTTGAATCCGAAGGTTGACGCCGCGTGTTGACGCCGGACGTCACGAACGTGAAGGACCTCCGTGGCGCGCGGGGGCCGAGCAGGGGGAGGCCATGCGCTTTCGCGGGAAGTCCATCCGCCGGAAGATCGTGGCGTTGCTCCTCGTACCGCTCGTCTCCCTCACCGGACTCTGGGGCTTCGCCACCGTCCTCACCGGACGCGAGGCCGACCAGCTGCTCGACGTCGGCTACATCGTCGACAAGGTCGGCTACCCCCTGGAGGACACCGCCCGGGTCATCCAGCTCGAACGGCGGCAGTCGCTCATCTACCTCGCCGACCCGCGCGGTTCCGAGGCGCTCCCCGCGCTCACCGACACCCGCCGCGCCACCGACCGGCAGATCGCCCGCATCCGGGCCAACGCGGCCGACCCCGGCGTACGGGAGGAGATGCGGCCCGTCACGGCCCAGCGCCTCAACTCCCTCCTCGAAGCCCTCGACGGCCTCGCCTCGCTGCGCCGCTCCGTGGAGAAGCGCAACATCGGCCGCATGCAGGCCCTGGAGTTCTACAACCGGCTCGTCGACCCCTGCTACAGCTTCCTCATCACCCTGCACGCCCTCGAGAACGTCGAGATGGACAAGCAGGGCCGCGCCCTCGTCGGCGTGACCCGCGCCCGCGAACTCCTCTCCCGCGAGGACGCCCTCGTCCTCTCCGCGCTCGTCGCCGACCGCGTGACCGTGCAGGAGATCCGCGCGATATCCAACCTCGTCGCCAACCGCGAGCAGTTCTACGAGGTGAACCTCGAACTCCTGCCCGCCGCCGAGCGCGAGCACTTCGAGAAGTTCTGGCGCAGCCCCGACACGCAGCCGCTGCGCACCGCCGAGGCCGCCATCATCGAGGAGGGCCCCACCGACAGCCCGCGGGCCGTCACCGCCGCGCACTGGCAGGACCAGGCGAGTCCGGTCCTCGACGAACTCGCCCGCGAGAACACCGCCGCCGGCGACCGCTACCAGGACCGCGTCCAGCCCGCCGCGTACAGCGTCCTGCTCAAGGTCGGCGTCGCCGGCGTCCTCGGCTTCCTCGCCCTGCTCGCCTCCATCGTCATCTCCGTCCGCATCGGCCGCGAACTCGTCCGCGACCTGCGGCGCCTCCAGAAGGAGGCCCAGGAGGTCTCCGGGGTGCGCCTGCCCAGCGTGATGCGGCGCCTCGCCGCCGGCGAACAGGTCGACGTCGGCACCGAGGTGCCCCACCTGCGGTACGGGGAGGACGAGGTCGGCCAGGTCGGCCAAGCCCTCAACACCCTCCAGCGCGCCGCGGTCGAGGCCGCCGTCAAGCAGGCCGACATGCGACGCGGCGTCTCCGACGTCTTCGTCAACCTCGCCCGCCGCAACCAGGTCCTCCTGCACCGCCAGCTCACCCTCCTCGACACGATGGAGCGGCGCACCGAGGACACCGACGAACTGGCCGACCTCTTCCGCCTCGACCACCTCACCACCCGCATGCGCCGGCACGCCGAGGGCCTCGTCATCCTGTCCGGCGCCGCCCCCTCCCGGCAGTGGCGCAAGCCCGTCCAGCTCATGGACGTCGTCCGCGCGGCCGTCGCCGAGGTCGAGGACTACGAGCGGATCGAGGTGCGCCGCCTGCCCCGCCTCGGCGTGGGCGGCCCGGCCGTCGCCGACCTCACCCACCTCATCGCCGAACTCCTGGAGAACGCCACGGTGTTCTCGCCGCCGCACACCGCCGTGCAGGTGCTCGGCGAGCGGGTCGCGAACGGCTTCACCCTGGAGATCCACGACCGCGGCCTCGGGATGAACCCCGACGCCCTCCTCGACGCCAACCTGCGCCTCGCGGAGACCCCCGAGTTCGAGCTCTCCGACACCGACCGCCTCGGGCTCTTCGTGGTCAGCCGGCTCGCCCAGCGCCAGAACGTCCGCGTCTCCCTCCAGACCTCGCCGTACGGCGGCACCACCGCGGTGGTGTTCATCCCGGCCGCGCTGCTCACGGACGCCCCCGAGACCCAGGGCGCCGGTTTCCGGCTGGACCGCACCTCGCTGGAGCGCACCGACCGTCCCGACGACGACGGCGCCGCCGACACCGGCACCCTGCCCACCCGCCGCCCGGCCCTCGCCCGCGTCCCCGACGTGACCGAGGCGCCCGGACCCCTGGACGGCCCCGTCGAGCTGGAGGCCCCGCTCGGCAGCGACGACTTCGACGTCCTCCTGGACCGCTCGGCGGACCTGCTGGACAGCGACAGCGAGCGCGGCGGCCTCTTCCGGCCCCGGGACCGGCGCCGCGGCGGCCTCGCGCCCGCGAACGAGCAGCACCAGCAGACCCCGGACCAGACGACCGCCCGCGGCGAGCAGGACGCGCCCGCCGACTCCGGCGCCCCCGTCCCGCTGCCGCGCCGGCGCACCCCGACGCTGGTCGTCGACCACGGCCGCCGCGTCGACGAGCCGCACCGCGCGCGCCCCGGCGAGGACGCGGAACGGGCCCGCCCGCTCCCCGAGCGCGCCCACCCGCTGCCCGGCCGCGCCTACCCCGCCCCCGGCCGCTCCTCGGAGGGCGCGGGCGGCCCCGGGAGCCACACCCACGGCGCCGGGCAGATCGCCCGCGGCGCCGGGCACGACGATCCGGCCGGCCCGCCGCGGAGCACCGGCCCGACTCTCGTCCCCGTCCCCCCGGGCGGCCCCGTGCCGACCGGGGACGCCGACCCGTTCGGCGGTCTGCCCCGCCGCGTACGCCAGGCGAACCTCGCGCCCCAGCTGCGCGAGGCCGAGCGCCGGGCAGCCCGCGGAACGGCGGCGGGCCCGGCGGCCGGGGACGAGACGCCCGATTCCTTCGAGCGCGACGCCGAGGAGGTACGCGCGCGCATGGCCGCCATGCAGCGGGGCTGGCAGCGCGGCCGACGCGACGGCGCCGACCACGACGACCCGACAGCACCAGGAACGACACCCGAGGGGGACGGTCGATGACCGCACCGAACGCCGCAGCACCCAGCACCACCTCCGGAAACGGCGAGCTGAACTGGCTCCTCGACGAGCTGGTCCAGCGCGTCGGGTCGATCCGGAAGGCCCTGGTGCTCTCCAGCGACGGCCTCCCCACCGGCGCCTCCCAGGAGCTGACGCGGGAGGACGGCGAGCACCTGGCCGCCGTCGCCTCGGGCTTCCACAGCCTCGCCAAGGGCGTCGGCCGTCACTTCGAGGCGGGCAAGGTCCGCCAGACGGTCGTCGAGCTGGAGGACGCCTTCCTCTTCGTCACGGCCGCCGGAGACGGCAGCTGCCTGGCCGTGCTGGCGGACGCCGACTCCGACGTCGGCCAGGTCGCCTACGAGATGACGCTGATGGTGAAGCGGGTCGGGGCCCACCTCACCACGGCCCCCCGGACCGGACTGCCCTCGGGAGGGTGAGTGGGACGGCATGAGTGACGCACCCGAAGCCGGCCTGCCGGGGGAGGCCCGGACGCCCGGTCCCCACCACTGGTTCGACGACGAGGCGGGGCCCGTCGTCCGTCCGTACGCGATGACCCGCGGCCGGACGAGCGCCGCCACCCGCCACCGTCTCGACCTGATCGCGGTGGTCGTCCCCGAACCGGCCGCGGACGATCCCGGCCGGGACCAGACGCTCTCCCCGGAACACGTGGAGATCGTCGAACGCTGCTCCGAGCAGCCCCAGTCGATCGCCGAGCTCGCCGCCGGCCTCGACCTCCCCGTCGGGGTGGTCCGGGTGCTGGTCGGGGATCTCGTCGAGGACGAACTCGTCCACGTGACCCGCCCCGTTCCGCCGGCCGAGCTGCCGGACGTGAGCATTCTTCGCGAGGTGATCAATGGCCTTCGGGCGCTCTAGCCGCAAGAGGTCCTTCGTCGAGCCGGTGACCCTGAAGATCCTCGTCGCGGGCGGGTTCGGGGTCGGCAAGACGACGCTCGTCGGCGCCGTCAGCGAGATCCGGCCCCTGCGGACCGAGGAGGTCCTCAGCGAGGCGGGGCGTCCGGTGGACGACCTGCACGGCGTCGAGGCCAAGACGACCACCACGGTCGCCATGGACTTCGGCCGGATCACCCTGCGCGAGGATCTCGTCCTGTACCTGTTCGGCACGCCCGGCCAGGACCGTTTCTGGTTCCTGTGGGACGAGCTGGCGCAGGGGGCCCTGGGCGCGGTCGTCCTCGCGGACACCCGGCGCCTGGAGGACAGCTTCGCGGCCATCGACTACTTCGAGCGGCGCGGCATCCCGTTCACGGTGGCCGTCAACTGCTTCGAGGGCGCGCGCCGGTTCCCCGCCGAGAGCGTGCGCGGGGCGCTCGACCTCGACCCCGAGGTGGAGCTCCTGATGTGCGACGCCCGCGACCGCGAGTCGGTCAAGAACGTCCTGGTGGCGGTCGTGGAGCACGCCCTCGTGCTGGCCGACCGCAGCCACGCGGCCGTCTCGACCTGACCGGACGCGTGCCAGGGACGCCTCGGGGCCCCGCGCACGGCGGCCCCGGCGTCCCGTGGACACCGGGGGCGCGTCAGCGCACGGCCACGACCGCCGACCCGTGCCCGAACAGGCCCTGGTTGGCGGTGATGCCTACCCGCGCCCCGGGCACCTGCCGGTCGCCGGCCGTGCCCCGCAGCTGCCAGGTGAGTTCGCAGACCTGGGCGATCGCCTGCGCCGGCACGGCCTCCCCGAACGAGGCGAGCCCTCCGCTGGTGTTGACGGGAAGCCGCCCCCCGAGCGCGGTCGCGCCCTCCCGGAGCAGCTTGGCGCCCTCCCCCGCCGGGCAGAGCCCGATGTCCTCGTACCACTCCAGCTCCAGGGCGGTGGACAGGTCGTAGACCTCGGCGAGGGAGAGGTCCTCCGGGCCGATCCCCGCCTCCTCGTACGCGGCGCGCGCGATCGAGGCGCGGAAGGCGTGCGCCGAGGGGGCGACGGCGGCGGCGGAGTCGGTCGCGATGTCGGGGAGGTCGAGCACGGTCCTGGGGTAGGCGGGCGAGACGGTGGACACCGCCCGCACCCGCACCGGGTCGGGACGCCCGTGCCGCCGTGCGAACTCCATGCTGGACAGCACGAGCGCGGCGCCGCCGTCGGAGGTGGCGCAGATGTCCAGAAGGCGCAGCGGATCGGCGACGACGGCGGAGGCGGCGACCTCCTCGGCGGTCACCGGCTTGCGGTAGCGGGCGAGCGGGTTGAGCGCGCCCGCCGCCGCGTTCTTCACCTTCACCTGGGCGAAGTCCTCGGCGGTGTCGCCGTACAGGGCCATGCGGCGGCGCGCGAAGAGCCCGAAGTAGGCGGGGTTGGTCGCACCGAGAACGCGGAAGCGCAGCCAGTCCGGGTCGTCGGGGCGGTCGCCGCCCGCCGGGGCGAAGAAGCCCTTCGGCGTCGAGTCCGCGCCCACGACCAGGACGACGTCCGCCAGGCCCGCGAGGATCTGGGCCCGCGCGGTCGCGACGGCCTGGGCGCCCGAGGCGCACGCGGCGTACACGCTGGCGACCCGCGCGCCCTGCCACCCGAGGGCCTGGGCGAAGGTCGCCCCGGCCACGTATCCCGGATAGCCGCAGCGCATCGTGTCCGCGCCCACGACCGAGCCCACGTCGCGCCAGTCCAGACCGGCGTCGGCGAGCGCGGCGCGGGCGGCGGCCGTGCCGTAGGAGACGAAGCTCCGCCCCCACTTGCCCCACGGATGCATCCCGGCGCCGAGTACGGCGATGTCGTTCACGACCGCTCCTCCCCGTCGGCGCGGCGCCCGCGCCCGGCGGACTCGCCCGCGTACGGCTCCCGTGCCCCGTCCCGCACCGGCCGCCAGTTCCAGGTCGTCCAGACGTGCCGCTCGTCCTCGTCGAGGACGCCGGGCACCACCTCGACCTCCGCGCCCACGGCCAGGTCGGCCGTGGTCACCCCGGGCGCCGCCTGCCCGAGCACCACCATCGCCTCGGCCGCCAGCTCGACCGCGACCAGGGTGTACGGCTCCCAGGGCGCGTCGGGGTCGGAGACGTAGGGGGCGGGCGGGCGGTACCGGCCGTCGGTGTACGACCAGACCCGGCCGCGCGGCGAGAGCGGGACCTCGGCCAGCTCGCCGCCCCCGGGACAGCCGGGGTTGCGGCACCAGCCGTCCTCGCGGGGGAAGAAGACCGACGCGCACGCCGTGCAGCGGGTGCCGAGCAGGCGGAACTCCGCCTCCGGCACGGTGTCGTCGGTGAACCAGCCGTCCACCACCGGTCTGCGCGTCCGCGCCATCGATGCCTCCCGTACCACCGGTCACCACTGATCTGACGAAGCGTCAGAAGTGTGCCACGGGAGGCACCGCCGGGGAAGACTCAGTGGCCGGCCACCGACCGCCGCGCGACCGGGAAGTCGAAGTACGTCGACGGGAACGGCTCCGGCCTGAACGTGAAGTGCCACCACTCCTCGGGCAGGTTCGCGAACCCCTCCCCGCCCAGCACCCCCTTGAGCAGCTGCCGGTTCGCCCGCTGGGCCCCCTGGATCCGCGGGTCGTCGATGTGCGAGCGCGTGTCGAAGCAGTCGTACCCGGTCCCCATGTCCACGGAGTTGTCCGGGAACCGCTCCTCCTCCGGTCCGTAGCACTCCACCAGTCGCTCGCCCGGCACGTACGCGCGCGTGGGCACCGCCGGCAGCCGCACGATCGTCAGGTCCACCGTCGAGCCCCGGCTGTGCCCGGACTTCTCGGCGATGTAACCGTCGGCGAACAGCCTCGACTTGTCGACCAGCGGATAGAACTCGCCCTTCATGCGCGTGTCCGCGAGGTCCTCGGCCCAGCGCACGAAGTGGTCCACGGCCCGCTGGGGGCGGTAGCAGTCGTAGACCTTGAGCGTGTACCCCCGGGCCAGCAGCCGCACCTGCGCCCGGTGCAGCGCCTCGGCCGCCGGACGGGTCAGGATGCACAAGGGCTGCCGGTAGCCGTCGATCCGCTCGCCCACGAAGTTGTGCTCCGTCGTGTAGCGCATCTCCTGGACGATGGACCGGTCCACCGCGCTCAGCGCCACGAACTCCGGCGGGGCCTTCGGCTCCGGGGCGGCCGACGCCGGGGGAGCGGGTGCGACGACCGTGCCCGAGAGGGCGCACAGTCCGGCGGCGGCGAGGACGGCGAGGACGCGGGCGGCGGAGGAGAGTCGACTCATGCGCCCCGTCTACCAGTTCCGGCAGCGCCGGGAAAGGGACATCGCATACGGTCGGCCCGTGAAGGACTCCCACTGCTCCTCCTGCGGCGCGGCCCAGCCGGCCGACGCCGGCTGGCCCCGCACCTGTCCGGCCTGCGGAGCCACCGCCTACCGCAACCCGCTGCCCGTCGCCGTCGCCCTCCTCCCCGTCACCGACGGCCGGGGCACCGGCCTCGTCGTCATCACCCGCACCATCGAACCCCAGCGCGGCGGCGTCGCCCTGCCCGGCGGCTTCATCGACCACACCGAGGACTGGCGCGCCGCCGTCGCCCGCGAACTCCGCGAGGAGACCGGCATCCCGGCCGACGCCGCCGACGTCCGCCTCGCCGACGCCCTCAGCTCCCCGGGCGGCCACCTCCTCCTCTTCGGCCTGCTGCCCAGCCGCCCCGCCGACACCCTCCCGCCCTCCGTCCCCACGGACGAGACCAGCGGACACCACGTCCTGCGCGCACCCGCCGCACTCGCCTTCCCCCTCCACACGGAGGCCGTACGGAAGTGGTTCGCGGGGGAGTACGGCTGAGCCGCCGGGGGGGGGGGGGGGGGGGGGGGGGGGGGGGGGGGGGGGGGGGGGGGGGGGGGGGGGGGGGGGGGGGGGGGGGGGGGGGAGCGGAAAGGGAAAAGAGGGCGGACAGAACCACCCCGCCCGCT
>NZ_JBVJMN010000074.1:0-37527 GCF_055584185.1 Streptomyces sp. NPDC104202
GGGGGCCGGCCCCCCCCCCCCCCCCACACCCACGCCCCCCCCCCCCCCCCCCCCCCCCCCCCCCCCCCCCCCCCCACCGGCGCGCGACGGGGTCAGTCGCGCCGGGCCCGGTTGCCGGGCCTGCTCGCCACCCAGACGCGGATCGTGTCCGCGTACCAGTAGGGCTTGCCCGACTCCACCCGGTCGGGCGGGGGCAGCAGTCCGTGCTTCCGGTAGGAGCGGACCGTGTCCGGCTGCACCCGGATGTGCGCCGCGATGTCCTTGTACGACCAGAGACTTCTGTCCGTCATGCCGGTACCTCTCCCTGCGCACCGCGCAGCGGCGGCAGGGGGTGCCGTTCGGGGGCGCTGCGGGCGGGCGTTGGCGTCGATCTGCCTGTGCCCCCTGCAACGACCTCTCCCTTCAGGAGGAGAGCGGCTGTCGAGCGCCTGTGACGCAAAACCCGCGTAACGGAGATATGCGTGACAACGGAGGGACCTGTGTGACGGAAGCGGCACATCGGGTCGACGGTGTGTCCCCGTGCGTCACCCCTGGTCACACCGGTATGCGCCGGGCCGCGCGCCGGTCGGGCGCCGAGCGGGCCCCGCGAGCGGCGCCGCCGGAGCCGTCACACGCCGCAGGAGCGGAGGAAGTGCCGGGTCCGCAGCGCGATCGGGTACGGCACGTCCGGCTCGCAGGGGTACATGTCCTGCTCGACGATGGCGAAGAGGTCCACGTCCAGGGCGGCCGCGGCGGCCAGCACCGGTTCGAGGGCGGGCACCCCGGAGGGCGGCTCGCACATCACGCCCCGCGCCACCGCCGGCCCGAACGGCACCCCCTCGGCCACCACCCCGGCCAGCACCGCGGGGTCGACCTGCTTCAGGTGCAGATAGCCGATCCGCTCGCCGTAGGTCTCGATCAGCTTGACGCTGTCGCCGCCCGCGTACGCGTAGTGCCCGGTGTCCAGACACAGGGCGACGTCCCGCGGGTCGGTCGCGTCCAGGAAGCGCGTGACGCTCTCCTCGCCGTCCAGATGGGTGTCGGCGTGCGGATGGACGACGATCCGCAGCCCGTACCGCTCCCTCACCTCCCGGCCCAGTCGCTCGGTCAGCCCGGTGAGGTCCCGCCACTGGGCCGCGGTCAGCACCGGCTCCTCCAGGACCTCGCCCGTCCGGTCGTCCCGCCAGAAGGCCGGGATGACCACCAGATGGCCGGCGCCCATCGCGGCCGCGAGGGCCGCGTTCTCGGCGACGTGCGCCCAGGTGCGCTCCCAGACGTCCGGGCCGTGGTGGAGCCCGGTGAACACCGTGCCCGCCGACACCCGCAGCCCGCGCCGCGAGGTCTCCTCCGCCAGGACCGCCGGATCGGTGGGCAGATAGCCGTACGGGCCGAGCTCGACCCACTCGTACCCGGCGCCCGACACCTCGTCGAGGAAGCGCTGCCAGGGCACCTGCCGCGGATCGTCGGGGAACCACACGCCCCAGGAGTCCGGAGCGGAACCGACGCGGATGCGGGACGCCTCCGGCGACGGGCGGGACGGCTGTGACGGTGACGGTTTCCACGGCTTCGTCATGACTGCCACCTTGGCCGCGGCCCGCGAGCACCGTCAAGCGGGCCGCACGTCCGAATGTCCGGACATGTCGTTGACACGCCTCCGCGCGGACGACTAGACCTGGACGCGGGGCCGAGGGCGGCCGCGGCGAGAGGTGGCGCGTGGAGACGGAGCCGTACGAGCTGATCACCATGGGACGCCTCGGCGTGGACCTGTACCCGCTCACCAGCGGCGTCGGGCTCGACCGCGTCGAGCGCTTCGGCAGGTTCCTCGGCGGCTCCCCGGCGAACGTGGCCGTCGCCGCCGCCCGGCTCGGCCGGCGCACCGCGCTCGTCTCCCGCACCGGCGCCGACCCCTTCGGGACCTTCCTCCGCCGCGAGCTGGCGGAGTTCGGCGTGGACGGCCGGTGGGTCACCGAGGTCGGCGCGTACCCCACCCCCGTCACCTTCTGCGCCCTCTTCCCGCCGGACGACTTCCCGCTCTACTTCTACCGCCGTCCCCAGGCCCCCGACCTGGAGATCCACCCGCACGAACTCGACCTCGACGCCCTCCGCGCCGCCCGGGTCTTCTGGGCGACCGGCACCGGCCTGTGCGCCGAACCCAGCCGCACCGCGACCCTGGAGGCGCTGCGCGCCCGCTCCGGGCGGGAGACGACCGTCCTCGACCTGGACTGGCGGCCGATGTTCTGGACGGACCCGGCCGAGGCCCGCCCCCACTACGCCGAGGCCCTGCGGCACGCCACCGTCGCCGTCGGCAACCTCGACGAGTGCGAGGTGGCGACCGGCGAACGCGATCCGGACGCCGCCGCCCGCGCGCTGCTCGCCCGCGGCGCGGTCCGGCTCGCCGTCGTCAAGCAGGGCCCCCGGGGCGTCCTCGCGCTCGCCGCCGACGGCACCCGCGCCGAGGTGCCGCCGCTGCCGGTGGAGGTCGTCAACGGCCTGGGCGCGGGCGACGCGTTCGGCGGCGCCCTGGTCCACGGCCTGCTCGCCGGCTGGGACCTGGAGCGGACCCTGCGCCACGCCAACGCCGCCGGGGCCGTCGTCGCGGGCCGGCTCCCCTGCTCGTCCGCCATGCCCGACGCCGCCGAGATCGCCGAGGCCCTCGCCTCCGGCACGGGAACGATCCCGCGGAAGGGGTAGGGATCCGCGCATGAGCCCCGACCGACCCCCCTCGCTCCACCTGCCCGCCGGGACCGCCGCCGACGGCCCGTACACGCTCCTCGTCGACCCGGCGAGGGCCGGCTGGAGCCACGCCGCCCTGCGGGTCCTCACCCTCGGACCCGGGGAGACGCACGCGTTCGACAGCGGAGAAGACGAATGGGTCGTGCTTCCCCTCGCCGGTGCCTGTAGCGTGCGCGTCGACGGCGAGATCCTCGAACTCCGTGGCCGCGCGAGCGTGTTCGACGGCGTGACCGACTTCGCCTACGTACCGCGCGACGCCCACGCCCAGATCGCCTCCGGCGCGGGAGGCCGCTTCGCTTTGGCAGGAGCGAAGTGCGAGCGACGACTCCCCGCCCGCTACGGCCCCGCGCCGGAGGTTCCCGTCGAGACGCGGGGCACCGGCAACCGTGCCCGCAGCGTGCGGAACTTCGCCTCCGCCGACGCCTTCGCCTGCGACCGGCTCATCGCCGTCGAGGTCCTCACGCCCGGCGGCAACTGGTCCTCCTACCCGCCGCACAAGCACGACGAGCACCGGCCCGGCGCCGAGTCCGTCCTGGAGGAGATCTACTACTACGAGATCGCCGGCCCGCACGGTCTCGCCTACCAGCGGATCACCCCCTCCCGGCCGGGCGGCGCGGAACTGCTCGCCGAGGTCCGGCACGGCGACGCCGTCCTCGTCCCCGACGGCTGGCACGGCCCCTCCATCGCCCAGCCGGGCCACGACCTGTACTACCTCAACGTCATGGCCGGCCCCGGCCCCCGGCGGGAGTGGAAGATCTGCTTCCACCCGGACCACACGGAGGGATACGCATGAGCATCCGGCTCACCGTCGCCCAGGCGCTCGTCCGCTTCCTCGCCGCCCAGTACACCGAGCGCGACGGCGAACGGCACCGGCTGATCGCCGCCACCTGGGGCATCTTCGGCCACGGCAACGTCGCCGGGATCGGCCAGGCGCTCGTCGAGGACCCCGCGCCCATGCCCTTCCACCAGGGCCGCAACGAACAGGCCATGGTCCACGCGGCCGTCGGCTACGCCCGCCAGTCCCGCCGGCTCTCCGCGCACGCCGTCACCACCTCCATCGGCCCCGGCGCCACCAACCTCGTCACCGGCGCCGCCCTCGCCACCGTCAACCACCTGCCCGTCCTGCTGCTGCCCGGCGACACCTTCGCCACCCGCCCCGCCGACCCCGTGCTCCAGCAGCTCCAGCTCCGCCACGCGGGCGACGTCTCCGTCAACGACTGCCTGCGCCCCGTCTCGGTCTACTTCGACCGGATCGGCCGCCCCGAGGCCCTGATCCCGGCCGCGCTCGCCGCGATGCGGGTCCTCGCCGACCCCGTGGAGACCGGCGCCGTCACCCTCGCGCTGCCCCAGGACGTCCAGGCGGAGGCGTACGACTGGCCGGAGGAGTTCCTCGCCGAACGGACCTGGACGGTCCGCCGCCCCCGCCCCGACGCCGCCGAACTCGCCGCCGCCGCCCGGGCGGTCAGGGCCGCGGAACGCCCGCTGATCGTCGCCGGCGGCGGCGTCCGGTTCAGCGGCGCCGAGGACGCCCTGCGCGCCCTCGCCGAACGGACCGGCATCCCCGTCGCCACCACCCAGGCCGGCAAGGGCGTCCTGCCCTGGGACCACCCCCTGGAGACCGGCGGCATCGGCCACACCGGCAGCTCCACCGCGAACGACCTGGCCGCCGCCGCCGACCTGGTCCTCGGCGTCGGCACCCGGTACACCGACTTCACCACCGCCTCCGGCACCCTCTTCCCCGAGGGCGCCCGCTTCGTCAACCTCAACATCGCCGGCTTCGACGCCCACAAGCTCGGCGCGCTCACCCTCGTCGCCGACGCCCGCGAGGGACTCGCCGCGCTCGCCGGTGCCCTCGACGGCCACCGGCGGGAGCCGGACGGACGGATCGCCTCCGGCAAGCGGGAGTGGCAGCGGCGGGTCGACACCGCGTACGCCGCCCCCGACGACGACGGCGCCCGCCCCACCCAGACCCAGGTCCTCGGCGCACTCGACACTCTGGTCGACGGCTCCGACATCCTGATCAACGCCGCCGGCTCCCTCCCGGGCGACCTCCACCGGCTCTGGCGGACCCGCTCCACCGACCAGTACCACGTCGAGTACGGCTACTCCTGCATGGGATACGAGATCCCCGCCGCCCTCGGCGTGCTCCTCGCCGCGCCCGGCCGGCCCGTCTGGGCCCTCGTCGGCGACGGGACGTACCTGATGAACCCCACCGAAATCGTCACCGCCGTCCAGGAACGGCTGCCCCTGCGGCTGGTCGTCCTGCAGAACCACGGCTACGCGTCGATCGGCGGCCTCTCCGAGGCCGTCGGCGCCGAGCGGTACGGCACCGACTACCGCCACCGGGACCCGGACGGCGGCTTCACCGGACCCCCGCTCCCCGTCGACCTCGGCGCCAACGCCGCCTCCCTCGGCATGCGGGTGCTCCGCCCCCACACCGTCCGTGACCTGCGAGAAGCCCTCGCCGAGGCGCGGAGCGCGACCGTTCCCACATGTGTCTACGTCGAGACCGAAACGCCAGACACAGTGTCGGGCCCGCCCCCGGCCCAGGCGTGGTGGGATGTGCCCGTGGCCGAGACGTCGACGCGCCCGTCGGCGGTCAAGGCCCGCGAGGAGTACGACCGGCACGTCACCGCCCGACGCCGCCATCTCTGAAGGAGTAACTCGTCATGACGAAGACCGTCCACCACTGGATCGGTGGCAAGACCGTCGAGGGCACGTCGGGCAACTGGGGCCCGGTCACCGACCCGGCCACCGGCGCCGTGACCACGCAGGTCGCCCTCGCCTCCGTCGACGAGGTCGACGCCGCCGTCGCCGCCGCGAAGGCCGCCTTCGCGACCTGGGGCACCTCCTCGCTCGCCCAGCGCACCACCATCCTCTTCGCGTTCCGCGCGCTCCTCGACGCCAACCGCGACGCCATCGCCGAGCTGATCGTCGCCGAGCACGGCAAGGTGCACTCCGACGCGCTCGGCGAGGTCGCCCGCGGCCTGGAGATCGTCGACCTGGCCTGCGGCATCACCACCCAGCTCAAGGGCGAGCTCTCCACCCAGGTGTCGAACCGGGTCGACGTCGCCTCGATCCGCCAGCCCGTCGGCGTCGTCGCCGGCATCACGCCCTTCAACTTCCCGGCCATGGTGCCGATGTGGATGTTCCCGATCGCCATCGCGACCGGCAACACCTTCATCCTCAAGCCGAGCGAGAAGGACCCGTCGCCCTCCCTGAAGATCGCCGAACTGCTCGCCGAGGCGGGCCTCCCGGACGGCGTCTTCAACGTCCTGCACGGCGACAAGGTGGCCGTCGACCGGCTCCTGGAGCACCCGGACGTCTCCGCGATCTCCTTCGTCGGCTCCACCCCGATCGCCCGGTACATCCACACCACCGCCTCCGCCAACGGCAAGCGCGTCCAGGCGCTCGGCGGCGCCAAGAACCACATGCTGGTCCTCCCGGACGCCGACCTCGACGCGGCGGCCGACGCGGCCGTCTCGGCGGCCTACGGCTCCGCCGGCGAGCGCTGCATGGCGATCTCCGCGGTCGTGGCCGTCGGCTCCGTCGGCGACGAGCTGGTCGGGAAGATCCGCGAGCGCGCCGAGAAGATCAAGATCGGCCCCGGCACGGACCCCACCTCCGAGATGGGCCCGCTCATCACGGCCGTCCACCGCGACAAGGTCGCCTCCTACGTCCACGGCGCCGCCGCCGAGGGCTGCGAGGTCGTCCTGGACGGCACCGGCTACACCGTCGAGGGCCACGAGAACGGCCACTGGATCGGCCTGTCCCTGCTGGACCACGTCCCCACCACCGCCAAGGCCTACCAGGACGAGATCTTCGGCCCGGTCCTCTGCGTGCTGCGCGCCGAGACCTACGAGGAGGGCCTCGCCCTCATCAACGCCTCGCCGTTCGGCAACGGCACCGCCATCTTCACCCGCGACGGCGGCGCCGCCCGCCGCTTCCAGCTGGAGGTCGAGGCCGGCATGGTCGGCGTCAACGTGCCGATCCCGGTGCCCGTGGGCTACCACTCCTTCGGCGGCTGGAAGGACTCGCTCTTCGGCGACCACCACATCTACGGCAACGACGGCGTGCACTTCTACACCCGCGGCAAGGTCGTCACCACCCGCTGGCCGGACCCGGCCGAGGGCCCGACCGGCGTCGACCTGGGCTTCCCGCGCAACCACTGACGGGTCCCACCCGCGCTCGGCCCCCGGGGTGCTGACAGCCCGCCCCGGGGGCCGTCCCCGTTCCCGGCGCCGCCCCTCACCCCTCCGCGAAGGTCCAGCCGAGCATCGCGAAGACCCCCTCGTCCGCCGCCCCCGCCGCGCGGTACGTGGCGAGGGCCGCGTCGTTGTCGGTGTCCACCGGCACCCACGCGCCCCGGCAGCCCCGTGCCCGCGCCTCCGCCACCAGCGCCGCCGTCAGCGCCCGGCCGATCCCGCGCCGCCGGTGGCCCTCGTCCACCCCCAGCTCGTACAGGCACATCTCGACGCCCTTGTCCGGGTGGACCATCTCGATCCCGGACACGAACCCCGCCGGGACGCCGTCCGCCGCGTACGCGATCAGCATCAGGTGACCGCCCGCCGCCAGGAACCGCTCGGCCCACTCCCGCCGCGCCGGACCGTCGTACAGGTGCTCCGCCGCGACCAGCTCGGCCGCCGTCGTCGCCCGCCGGATCTCCATCCCGCACCTCCCGCCGCGCGCACCCCCGGGTGCGCGTACCGCGCCCGCGGTACGCGGACCGTAGCGCGTACGACTCCAGGAGGCCGCCGAATTCCCCCTCGGGAGCGCCGCGACCGGGCCGCCGTCCCGCCTAGGCTCGACACCATGCGACTCCGAATCCCCCGGTGGGCCGCGGTCACCGCCGCGCTCGCCGTCCTCGCGGGCGCCGGCACCTGGACCGCCGCCGCCTCGGACGATCCACCGCCCGTGCACCGCGCGGACCGGGTCCTGTCCGTCGACGGGGCACGGCTCGACACCTCGTACTTCACCGGCGACGGCACCGGGCGACGGCCCGCGGTCCTCCTCGGACACGGCTTCGGCGGCTCCAAGGACGACGTCCGCGCCCAGGCGGAAGGGCTCGCCCGCGACGGCTACGCCGTCCTGACCTGGTCCGCCCGCGGCTTCGGCGCCTCGACCGGCGAGATCGGCCTCAACGACCCCGCCCACGAGGTCCAGGACGTCCGGAAGCTGATCGACTGGCTCGCCGCCCGCCCCGAGGTCCTCCTCGACAAGCCCGGCGACCCCCGCGTCGGCGTCACCGGCGCCTCCTACGGCGGCGCGATCTCGCTCCTCGCCGCCGGCCACGACGCCCGCGTCGACGCGATCGCCCCCCAGATCACCTACTGGAACCTCGCCGACGCGCTCTTCCCCGAGGGCGTCTTCAAGAAGCTCTGGGCCGGGATCTTCTTCTCGACGGGCCAGCGGCCCGGCGAGGCCGCCGACGGCTGCGGCCGGTTCACCGACGAGCTCTGCGCCCTCTACCAGCGGGTCGCCGTCGCCGGGAAGCCCGACGCCGCCGCCCGCGCCCTCCTGGAGGCCCGCAGCCCGTCCGCCGTCGGCGACCGCGTCAAGGTGCCAGCCCTCCTCGTCCAGGGCCAGACCGACTCCCTCTTCACCCTCGCCCAGTCCGACGCCATGGCCCGCGCCCTCACCGCCAACGGCGCCCCCGTCGCCGTCGACTGGATCGCCGGCGGCCACGACGGCGGCGACCGGGAGACCGAGCGCGTCGAGCGCCGGATCGGCACCTGGTTCGACCGCTGGCTCAAGCGGGACGCCTCCACCGACGCCGGGCCCGCCTTCCGGGTCAGCCGCACCGGCGGGGTCGACTCCACCGACGGGCGGGCCACCCTGCGCGCCGCGACCGCCGACCGCTACCCCGGACTCACCTCCGGCGCCACCACCGTCCCCCTGGCCGGCCCGCCGCAGACCTTCGCCAACCCGGCGGGCGCGGCCCCGCCGGCCGTCTCGGCGGTCCCCGGCCTCGGCGGCGGCATCTCCGGCCTCTCCTCCCTCGGGGTCGGCCTCTCGCTGGACTTCCCCGGCCAGTACGCCCGCTTCGACGCGAAGCCCCGGACCGAGGCCGTCCGGATCACCGGCATGCCCACCGTCCGCGTCAAGGTGACCTCCACCGCCGCCGACGGCTCGGCCGTCCTCTTCGCCAAGGTGTACGACGTCGGGCCCGACGGGCGGCAGCAGGTGCTGCCCGCCCAGCTCGTCGCCCCCGTCCGCGTCGACGGCGCCCGCGCCGGGCGCACCCTCACCCTGACCCTGCCCGCCGTCGACCACGAGGTGGAGGCCGGGCACCGGCTGCGGCTGGTCCTGTCCGCCACCGACCTCGGCTACGCCTCACCGACGGTGCCGGCCGCCTACACCGTCGCCGTCGAGGGCCCGCTCACCGTCCCCACCGCGCCCGGCCTCGCCACCCAGGCCGCCGCGCTGCCCTGGTGGGTGTGGGGCCTGCCGCTCCTCGGCCTGGCCGCGGCGGCGGCCCTGCTGCTCACCGCGCGCCGCAGGTCCGCGGCCCCGGCGCCCGACCCGGCGCTCGCCGTCGTCCCCCTGCAGATCACCGGGCTGTCCAAGAAGTACAAGGGCGGCGACCGGTACAGCGTCCAGGACCTCTCCTTCCGGGTCGAGCAGGGCCAGGTCCTCGGCCTGCTCGGGCCGAACGGCGCCGGCAAGACGACGACGCTGCGCATGCTGATGGGCCTGATCACCCCCGACGAGGGCGAGATCAGGGTCTTCGGGCAGGCGATCAGGCCCGGCGCCCCGGTCCTCTCCCGGGTCGGCGCGTTCGTCGAGGGCGCCGGCTTCCTGCCGCACCTCTCGGGCCGGGAGAACCTGGACCTGTACTGGAAGGCCACCGGCCGGCCCGCCGAGGACGCCCACATCGACGAGGCCCTGCGGATCGCGAACCTGGGCGGCGCCCTCGAACGCGCCGTGCGGACCTACTCCCAGGGCATGCGGCAGCGCCTCGCGCTCGCCCAGGCCATGCTGGGATTGCCGGACCTGCTGATCCTGGACGAGCCCACCAACGGGCTCGACCCGCCGCAGATCCGCGAGATGCGCGAGGTGATGATCCGGTACGCGGCCGGGGGCCGCACCGTCATCGTCTCCAGCCACCTCCTCGCCGAGGTCGAGCAGTCCTGCACCCACCTCGTCGTCATGGACCGGGGTCGGCTGGTGCAGGCCGGGCCGGTCGCCGAGATCACCGGCTCGGGCGACACCCTGCTGGTGACCCTGGCCGGGGAGATCGACGACGCGCTCGTCGAGAAGGCCGCCGCCCTGCCCGGCGTCGGCTCCGCCACCCGCGCCGACGGCGGACTCCTGGTCCGCCTCGACGGCGCCGACGCGACCGCCCTCATCGGCGAACTCGTCCGCCTGGACGTGCCGCTGACCGGGGTCGGGCCGCACCGGCGCCTGGAGGACGCGTTCCTGACCCTGATCGGAGGAGGATCCGCATGAGCACCACCGGCACCCTTCCGGGCGCGGCGGAGTCCGCCCCCGGCTACCGGGCGGGCCGCACCCTGCCGCTGCGCGTCGAGGCCCTGCGCCAGTGGAAGCGGCGGCGCACCCTGGTGATGGGCGGCATCCTCGTCGCCCTGCCGTTCATCCTGGTCGCCGCCTTCGCGATCGGCGGCCCGGCGGACGGCGGCGGCGACAACCGGATCACCCTGATGGACACGGCGACGGCCTCCGGCGCGAACTTCGCGGCGACCTGTCTGTTCGTCTCGGCCGGGTTCCTCCTCGTCGTTCCCGTGGCGCTGTTCTGCGGGGACACGGTCGCCTCCGAGGCGAGCTGGTCCTCACTGCGCTATCTGCTGGCGGCGCCGGTGCCGCGGTCGCGGCTGCTGGCCTCCAAGCTGGCGGTGGCGCTCGCGTACAGCGCGGCCGCGATGGTCCTCCTTCCGCTGGTGGCGCTCGCCGTCGGCACGGTCGCCTACGGCTGGGGGCCGCTGCGGCTGCCGACCGGCGGCTCGGTGGACGCCGGTGACGCGCTGTTCCGGCTCGCGGTCGCCGTCGCGTTCGTCTTCGCCTCCCAGCTGGTCACGGCGGGGCTCGCCTTCTGGCTCTCCACCCGGACCGACGCCCCGCTCGGCGCGGTGGGCGGGGCCGTCGGCCTCACGATCGTCGGCAACGTCCTGGACGCCGTCACGGCGCTCGGCGACTGGCGCGATTTCCTGCCCGCCCACTGGCAGTTCGCCTGGATCGACGCGCTCCAGCCCCAGCTGGAATGGGGCGGGATGATCAAGGGAACGGCGATCTCGGTGACGTACGCCCTGGTGCTCTTCGCCCTCGCCTTCCGCGGATTCGCCCGCAAGGACATCGTGTCGTAGGCCCGGTCGATCACCCCCGGGGGTCTGTCACACCCACCCCCTCCGAGCCGCTTCCGCGCCCGCGCGGAAGCGGCTCGTCGTGCCCAGGGCGGCCATCAGCTCGCCGACCCGGCGGCTGTAGGTCCGCGCCGACATGCCGAGCCGGGCCGCGGCCGTCTCGTCGGTGACCCCCGACAGGAGGGCGTCGAGGACCGGCCGCAGCTGGGGCGGCAGGTCGCCCGGAGGGGGCGGGGGCTGCGGCAGCGAGGTCAGCTCCTCGGCCGCGGCCCAACTGACGTGGTGGGTGCGGACGAGGGCCTGGACCACCACCGGGTCGCGGATCAGGAGCAGTCCGTTGTAGAGCAGCTCCAGATCGAGCGGGACCGCCGCCACCGTGCGGTCGACGACGATCATCTTGAAGGGGATCGCCTCGGCGAGGCGGGCCCGGCCGGGGAGCCGGAGCCCCCCTTCGATCCGCCGCCGCGCGTGCTTCGGCACGATCCGTCTGACCTCGGCGGCCCGCTCGGCCGCGGCCCGCATGCACGCTCCCGCCAGCTCCAGGAACGGCCCGGGGATGGCGCAGCCCGCGGACGCGACCGGGTCGTCGAAGGTCAACAGCTCGTACCGGGTGGAGGCGGCCAGCCCGGCGAGCGCGGCGCTGATGCTCCGCGCACCCCGGACCGGGCGCCCCGCGGGCCGCTGTCCCTCGGCCGCGGCCCGGTTCATCGCCGAACGGGCGAGCATCACGGAGCCCGCGCTCTCTGCCACCGCTGACCACCCCCGCCCGATCGATGTCCACTCCATGTACGCATGTGACTGCACACGGTGACAACCCCTGTTGAGAAGGATGGCGAATCCATGCCACCGCGGTGTGCCGCCGCCTCCGTTGCCGCATCGAGATCCATCCGCAACTCCTTCGACTGCTCCCACGGCGCCCCGCGAACGTCACATTCACAAGTGCCGTACGAAGAGGGGGATGTCATGGAACGTCAGAACGCACGGCCGGCCCGGCGCCGCGGTGCCCGGTTCCCGGCCGTGATCGCCGGGGTCCTCGCGGCCGGACTGGCCGTCAGCGGCTGCGGCGCGGGCGACGGCGGCAGCGCCGACAGGAGCACGCGGGAGGGCGGCAGGACCGCCCCGGCGGCTCCCGACGGCGGCCGCGGCGCCGGCACCGGGGCGCCCCGGGAGGACGGGCAGCGGGCTCCGTCGCCGGCCCCCGACTACCTGTCCACCTTCGCCCTGGACGTCGACACCGCCTCGTACGGCTACGCCCGCCGCACGCTCGCCGAGGGGCGGCTGCCCGAGCCGACGAGCGTGCGGCCCGAGGAGTTCGTCAACAGCTTCCGCCCCGACTACCCGCGCCCCGCGGACGACGGCTTCAGCGTGACCCTCGACGGGGCCCGCACCGGGGAGGACGGCTGGTCCCTGGTCCGGGTCGGCCTCGCCACCCGCGGCGCGGACCGGGGCGCCGGACGCCCGCCCGCCGCACTGACGTTCGTGGTGGACGTGTCGGGCTCGATGGACGAGCCGGGCCGGCTCGACCTGGTCAAGGAGTCCCTGGGGCTGCTGGCCGACCAGCTGCGGGAGGACGACTCGATCGCGCTCGTCACCTTCAGCTCGGAGGCCGAGACGCTGCTGCCGATGACCCGGGTCGGGGCGGCCCGCGGCCGGATCCACGAGGTGGTGGATTCGCTGGGGACGGGCTCGTCGACCAATGTCGAGGCGGGCGTGCGCACCGGGTACGACGTGGCCGTCGCCGGGCGTCGCGCGGGCGCCACCAACCGGGTCGTGCTGCTCTCCGACGCGCTCGCCAACACCGGGGCGACCGAGGCGGAGACGATCCTCGCGCGGATCGAGGAGGAACGCAGGGAGTACGGGATCACCCTCTTCGGCGTCGGGGTGGGCAGCGAGTACGGCGACGCCTTCATGGAGCGGCTGGCCGACCGGGGCGACGGCCAGACGACGTACGTCGCCGACTCGGCGCAGGCCCGGAAGGTCTTCGTCGACCAGCTGCCCGCCCACGTGGAGCTGCGGGCCCGCGACGCGAAGGCGCAGGTGGCCTTCGACCGGCGGACCGTCGAGAAGTTCCGGCTGATCGGCTACGAGAACCGGGCCGTCGCCGACGAGGACTTCCGCGACGACCGGGTGGACGGCGGGGAGGTCGGCGCCGGGCACACCGTCACCGCGCTGTACGCGGTGAAGACCCGGGCCGGGGCGAGCGGCCCGGTGGCCACCGCCACGGTCCGCTGGCTCGACCCGGCGACGCGCGCGCCGCACGAGCGGTCCGGCACGGTCGCCACGGGCGCGCTGGCCGCGGGCCTCTGGGACGCGGGGCACGACAGCCTGCAGCTGACGGCGGTCACGGCCTACTTCGCGGACGCGCTGCGCGGCGGCGACCTGCCCGGCGATCCGGGGCTCCGGGCGCTCGCGGAGCGCGCCGACGCCATCGCCGGGCGGTCGGGTTCGGCGGTGGTCCGGGAGCTGGCCACGGCGGTCCGGCAGGCGCAGCGGCTCCTCCCGGACTGGCGCGGCGGCCAGACGCCTTCGGGGGAGGGCGAGTTGAGGTCGGGAGATCCGTACAGCTGAGCCGTCCGCCGGCCCGGGACCCCGGGCCGGCGGACGGCTCGTACGGATGTGCGGGCAACCCGCCCGTACCACCGGCGCGGGGGCGGGCGGCGGGGTCAGAATGGCCGCATGGCCACCCTGCTGCTCGCCCTCGCCGTCGGTTGCACCGGTCTCTACGCCGGATTCATGCTGATCTTCCAGACCGGGATCATGCCCGCCCTCGCCCGGCTGACGGACGCGGAGTTCGTCCCGGCGATGCGCCGGATCAACGAGTACGTCCCGAAGCCCCTGTTCCTCACCGTCTTCCTCGGGGTCGTCGCCTTCCCCGCCGCCGCCTTCCTCGTGCCCGCCGACGGGCGCACGGACGCCCAGAAGTGGCTCGTCCTGGCGGGGCTCGTGTGCGCGGCCCTCAACCACGCGGTCACCGTCGCCGGCAACGTCCCGCTCAACGTGGCGCTGGCCGCCCCGGAGGGGAGCGCCGGGGACGACCCGGCGACGGTCCGGGCCGCCTTCGAGAACCGCTGGAACCTCTTCCACCGCGTCCGGACGGCCCTCGTCACCGTCGCGTTCGGCCTGCTCACCGCCGCGGCGGTGCTCTAGGGCCTGTCGTCACCATCCCCTCTGCCCCGCGACGCCTGGCACGCGCTCTCGCCGCGCCGGGTGAAAGCGCGAGTACGTCCAGTACGAGCACTTCCACCCGGCACACCGAGAGCACGCACCAGACGCCGCAGGGCCGCCCTTCGGGCAACGAGGGGATTTTGACGACAGGCCCTAGGGGACGTCTCGGGGTCCTCGCGAACCGTACCCCCGCGTCGGTTTCTGGCCGGAACTCGCGGTTACCGGCAGCTCCGCGGTCCGCGAGGACCCCCGGAAAGCGTACCCCTGAGTCCGGAAACAGTCTTCGGGTGGGTACAGGTCTGCGCCAATGACGAAAACTTGACGCTTCAAAACCCCCATAAAGGGGGTGAATCACCCCGATATCCCGGTTCGGTATTCCGTACCCTCCGGTTTCTTATTGACATGCCTACGGGGGTCTTTTCTAATCATCGGGAGGTCATCCCTGCGCTGACACCGCACAGGCACTGAGGGGGCAAGGTGGACGTCCGGATCCTGGGGGGACTGTCGGTACGCGAGAACGGGGTGTCGATCACCCCGACGGCGGCCGCGCCCCGGCAGCTGCTCGCCCTGCTCACGGCCAGCGCCGACCAGGTCGTGCCCGTGACGGTCCTCATGGAGGAGCTGTGGCCGTCCGGCGCCCCCCGCGCCGCCCGCGCCGAACTGCAGGCACACATAGCCGAGTTGCGCACCCTCATCGCGGGCGCCCTGCGCGCCGCCGAACCCGCCGAGCCGCGTCCCGGCTGGTCGGAGCGGCGCAGCGCCGACGCCGTCCTCGTCGCCCAGCCCGGCGGCTACCGGCTCGACACCGGCGGCGGCGTCCACGACGTCTGGCAGTTCGAGCGCGCGGCCGGCGCCGGCTACCGCGCCATGGAGGCGGGCGACCTCCCCCGCGCCGCACTCCGCCTCGGCGAGGCCCTCGCCCTGTGGCGCGGCGACCCCTACGCGGGCGTCGCCGCCGGCCCCCGCCTCCGCAGGGAGATCGAACGCCTGGAGACCTCCCGGCTCAGCGTCCTCGACCAGTGGGTCGAGGCCCAGCTCGGCCTCGGCCGGCACGCCGAACTCGTCTCCGAGCTCACCGGACTCGTCGCCCGCTACCGCACCAACGAACCGCTGCACGCCCACCTCATGGTCGCCCTGCTGCGCTGCGGCCACCACGACGAGGCCCTCGCCGTCTACGAACGGCTGCGCGGCGCGCTCACCGGCGAGAGCGGCATGGAGCCCTCCGCGCGACTGCGCCGCCTCCACCGCTCGGTCCTCGCCGTCCGCCACACCGCGGGCCGGCCCGCGTACACCCTCCGGACCCCCGCCGCCTACGGCGCCCGGATCCCCGCGCAGTACTCCCCGGTACGCTCACGTCTCGTCCCGGCGGTCCCCGTCGGCTGACACGGCGGCCGGACCGGCCGCTCCGCGCGGGAATGAAGTGCGACAAGTCACCGTTGACCGACTCCCGAAGCCGAATTAACTTCGGCGAGCAGTACGGGTTTCCTCCGAGGTGCCCGATTTCGCTCGACTACGGGGGTGGGGCCATGACCAAGCACGGCGCGGACGGAGCAGCCGGTGCCGACGCGCTGCTCACGGTCCTCGAACTGGTCGCCGGACAGGCACCGCCGGAGCGCTTCGAGGCCCTCCTCGACGACGCCCGCCGGACCGGCCTCGACGGCGACGGACTGGCCCGCCTGGAACGCGCCGTCGCACTGGCCGGCCGCGTCCACACCGGCCGCGAGCGCGACGCCCGCCGTGAGGCCGGCCTCGCCGCCCTCACCGACACCGCACGCGACCTCACCTTCTCGTACGACCTCGACAGCCTGCTGCGCGTCATCACCCGCCGCGCCCGCCGGCTCCTCGGCCTCGACCTGGCGTACGTGACCCTGCGCGGCCCGCACGGCGCCTGCTACGTCCACACCACCGAGGGCTCCCGCGCCGGCACCGACCGCACCGGCGGCCCCCGCCTGGTCCCCGGACTCAAGGTCGCCGAGGGATACGGCCTCGGCGGCGCCGTCCAGCTCCACGGCGAACCCGTCTGGACCGCCGACTACCTCGCCGACGAACGCTTCGCCCCCTCCGGCTCGCTCGACGCCGGCGTCCACGCCCCCGCCTTCGACGAGGCCGCCGAAGCCGCCCTGCGCGCCGAGGACCTGCACGCGATGATGGCCGCGCCGCTGCGCAGCGGCGACACCGTCATCGGCGTCCTGCACGGCGCCGACCGGCGGGTCCGCGACCACACCTCCGAGGAGATCGGCCTCCTCGCCGCGCTCGCCGACCTCGCCGCCCTCGCCGTCGACAAGGCCGGACTCCTCGACCGGACCCGGGCCGAGGTCTCCGAACTCGAACGCGACAGCTCCCGGGTGCGCACCAGCCTCACCCGTATGCGGCACGTCAGCGAGACCCACGGCCGGATCATGAACCTCGTCCTGTCCGGCGGCGACCTGTGCAACGTGGCCAAGGCCGCCGCCGACGCGCTCGACGCGACCGTCACCATCCGCGACCAGGGCGGCCGCTGCCTCGCCACCGCCGGCGACCTCCACGGCCTCGACGAGGAGGCCGTCGCGAAGGCGTCCCTCGACGCCCACGCCCGCCGCCGCCCCGTCCTCGCCGACGACGACACCTGGGTCGCCCCCGTCATCGCCGGCTCCGAGGACCTCGGCGGCCTCGTCGTCCGCGCCGCCAGCGGACTCACCGGCGAGGACGAACGCCTCCTCGAACTCGCCGCCCAGGCCGTCGCCTTCCTCCTCCTCATGCGCCGCTCCACCGCCGTCGCCGAGGGCCCCGTCCGCGACGAGCTCCTCGACGACCTCATCGCCGACCCGCCGCACGCGCCGCAGCAGATCGCCCAGCGGGCCCGCCGCCTCGGCGTCGACCTGCGCAAGCCGCACGTCCTCGTGGTCGCCAGGCCCGAGGGCGGCGAGCAGGGCCGGGCCGTCGTGTGGGCCTCCTCGTACGCCTACCGCCTCTCCGGCCTCAAGACCGTGCAGGGCGGCTGCATCGTGCTGCTGCTGCCGGGCATCGACGCCTCCGCCGCGGCCAAGGCCGTCGCCGCCGAACTCTCCCCGCTGCTCGGCCATCCCGTCTCCGTCGCCGCCGCCGGACCCGGGTGGAGCCCCGACGGCGTCGGACGGATGCACCAGGAGGCCGGACGCTGCCTGGACGCCATGAGCGCGCTGGGCGGCACCGGCTCGGCAGCCTCCGTGCAGGACCTGGG
The DNA here is from genome assembly GCF_055584185.1 of Streptomyces sp. NPDC104202. Taxonomy (NCBI): domain Bacteria; kingdom Bacillati; phylum Actinomycetota; class Actinomycetes; order Kitasatosporales; family Streptomycetaceae; genus Streptomyces; species Streptomyces sp. NPDC104202. The sequence continues at coordinate 17,395 of NZ_JBVJMN010000074.1, forward strand.
CTTCCTGGGGCTGCTGCTCTCCGACGACCACGACGTCGAGGGATTCGTGGAGTCCGCGATCGGCCCGGTGCTCGACTACGACGCCGAACGGCTGACCGACCTCACCCGCACCATGGAGGCGTACTTCGCCTCCGGCGGCAGCCCCACCAACGCGGCCGAGGCGCTGCACGTCCACCCCAACACCGTCTCGCGCCGGCTGGAGCGGATCGGCGAACTCCTCGGACCCGAGTGGCAGAAGCCCGGCCAGGTCCTGGAGGTCCAGCTGGCCCTGCGGCTCCAGCGCACCCGCGAGGTCCTCGCCCAGGGCCGCGCCGCCGCGGACCCGGCCCGGCCCCCGGCCCCCCAGGACCGCCCCGTCTGACCGGCGCCCGGCCCGTGGGGGCGGCCGGGCGCCGGTCGCGGCGGAGGGATCCGCCGGACGGCCGGGACCGGGGGAGCGGTGCCGGCCGCCCGGAAGGGCGGTGGGTCCGGGCGGTCAGCTGGCCGTGCGCCCCGAGCGGTACTCGGCGTCGTAGACCGCCTCCCAGCCGGTGGACAGCACGGTCGCCGCGTGGGCCGCCGAGGCCAGCGTGATGTGCCGGTGCCAGCCGCGGAACGAGCGGCCCACGAAGTCGCGGAGCCCCGCGCCCTCGCCGACCTCGACGAAGTCCCGCTCCACCCGGCGCGCGAGCTTCGTCAGCCGCAGCAGCGAGCCGACGGGCGAGTGGGTGAGATCGCTGACCCACACCCGGGCCGGGGCCCGCCTGGGGTCGTCCCACTCGCCGAGCAGCACCAGCGGACGCATCCGCTCCCCGCCCGGTGCCGGCAGCGCGACCCGGACGGCGGTCGCGAGGGAGGTCCGCGAGGTCCGCGCCCCGGCCACCGTGTCCACCCAGCTCACCGGCCGGCGCAGCCCCTTGAGCGACTCCAGGATCTGCACGGCGGAGAGCGGACCCGCGCCGAAGCCGGGCAGCGAACGGTCGGCGATCGCGAGACGCGAACCCGGGTTGATCCGGGCCACCACCGGCACGCCCGCCGCGGCCAGCCGCGTCAGGGCCGCCCGCCCCGCGCCGCCCCGGATGTCGAGGAGCACCGGCTTGCGGGTGACGTCGGTCCAGCGGGCCGTGTCGAGCGCCGCGGCGACCGCGCACTCCTCCAGGGTCTCCTCGCCGGCCTCCTGGGGGACCTCCGCACGGTCGCGCCGCGTGCGGTCGTTGACCCAGGGGTCCGGCAGGAACAGCCGCCAGTTCACCGGCACGCTCAGCTCGTCGCTGGCGAACCAGACGCCGAACGCCTGCTGCCCGTGGAAGACCTGGCCGCGCTCCGGGTCGAAGCGCCGGTCGACGCCCACCGAGTGCTCGCCGGCCTTCGGGATCGGCATCGGCCGCACCACCCAGGCCTGCGGGCAGCTGTTCCGCTCCAGGTACCGGGCGAGCGCGGCCCGCATGGGCTGCCAGTCCCAGGTGGAGCTGGAGACGAAGTGGTGCAGGCTCTGCTCGGCCGCCGGCCCGCCGATCTGGGCGGCGATGTTCCGGATCGACTTGCGGCCCTGCGCCGTGAGCAGACCGTGCAGGTACTGCTCGGCCTTCAGGCGCTGGTCGCGGCGGGCGAAGCCGGCGAAGAGCGCGCCGCACAGCTCGGCGTGGACGTCGCCGTCCGGACCGGCCGCGCCGGCGGACCGGACGACGCCCAGCGGCGACGCCGGGGTGACGGCCCCCGCGGTGGCCCTGCGCTTGATTGCGACGGATGTACTCACGACACTCCTGCCCGAAGGTTGCGCAGCTCCCTCCCGCTGCTCCACCACCCTCGCCCGGGGCCGCCACCGGGCACGAGGTGTACCCGGCACCCGAATCGGCCGCCGGATGGTGGCCGGACCACCTCCCCCGGCGTCCTCGCAGGTCGGAGCCGTCTCCACGGCCCCCGGGGGAGCCCCGGGGCGGTGCCGGAAACCGCTCGCCGGACATCCCCGCGGTGCCCTCGGGACACCCCCCGGGGGATCTGACAGACTCACCGCACCGCCTTTGACCCGTAGCAGGGAGTGGCCGGACCATCGCAGAGCGAGGCTGCACGGGCCGGGTCCCGGTTAATGCCCCAGGCCGGGATCCGCGCCTGTGCGCCTCGCCTTCACGACCCCGTAACCTGTGGTCATGGAACCGCGCGGTCAGCTGCCCGTCATCGGAGCGGTGGCCGTCGGCGGCGCCCTCGGAGCGTGCGCCCGCTACGGAGCGGCCCTGCTCTGGCCGACCCCCGCCCACGCCTTCCCCTGGACGACCTTCGCGGTCAACACGGCCGGCTGCGCCGCGCTCGGCGTGCTCATGGTCGTCGTCACCGAGGCCGCCACCGCCCCCCACCCGCTGCTGCGTCCGTTCCTCGGCACCGGCTTCTGCGGCGGGTTCACCACCTTCTCGACGTACACCCTGGACACCCAGCGGCTGCTGGCCGCCGGCGACCCGACGCGCGGAGTCCTCTACCTGGCCGGAACCGCGGTGACCGCGCTCGCCGCCGTACGGGCCGGGGTCACCGCGACACGGGCCGTGCGGGCCAGGGCCCGGGCGAGGGCGGGGACATGACGACGACACCACCGGCCGGCCGGGAGGAGCGGGGGTGAACTGGCTGCTCGTCGTGGTCGGGGCCGCCGTCGGCGCGCCCCTGCGCTATCTGACGGACCGGGCCGTCCGGGCCCGGCACGACTCCGTCTTCCCCTGGGGGACCTTCGTCGTCAACGTCGTCGGCTCGTTCGTGCTCGGGCTGCTCACCGGCGTCTCCTCCGCCCGGGTCTCCCTGCTGCTGGGCACGGGGCTGTGCGGGGCGCTGACGACGTACTCCACCTTCTCGTACGAGACGCTCAAGCTGTACGAGGACGGGGCGAAGCGGTACGCGGCGCTCAACGTCGCGGGGAGCCTGGCCGCCGGACTCGGCGCCGTGTGGCTGGGAGTCCGGGCGGCCGGGCTGCTGTGAGCCGGCGGACCGGGCGGCGCACGGAGGCCCGGTCGGCGTGCGGTTGCTGGTCGCGATCACCGGACGGACGCCGTCGCGGTGGACCGTGCCCTCGATGAGGCCGTCCGTCCGGTCGGCCGAGCACCCCGGTCCGTAGGGGTGTCCCGGCTCGAACACCAGCTGCGCTCGCGGCCCCCGGCCATGCTCCGCCGGGGCACGGGGGCGCGGCGTAGGGGAAGCGTCAAGACGGGCGCACACGGCGTCAGGGGGCCGTCAACGGAGGCGGCGGGCGGCGCGAACGGAGGTTTCCTCGTCTCGTCCGAGAATCCGTTCTTCTTCCTGCATCCGGGAGCTCACGATGGCCGACGTGGCCTTCGTCGTCACCACGATCGCGGTCTTCGCGCTGGTGGCCTTCATCGCCAAGGGGGTGGCCAAGCTGTGAGTGCCGAGAACATCGTCGGTCTGCTCGTGGCCGCCGCACTCCTGGGCTACCTCGTCCTCGCCCTCGTCAAGCCCGAGAGGTTCTGAGCGCCGAGATGAGTCCCGTCCTCGCTGGAGTCCTCCAGCTGCTCGCCCTGCTCGTCGCGCTCGGTCTGTCCTACCGGCCGCTCGGCGACCACATGGCGCGCGTCTACTCCTCACGGAACCACCTGCGGCCCGAGCGGTGGATCTACCGGGCCGTCGGCGCCGACCCCGACGCCGGGATGCGCTGGCCCGCCTACCTGCGGGGGGTCCTCGCCTTCTCCGCGGTGAGCGTCCTCTTCCTCTACCTGCTCCAGCGGGTCCAGAGCGCCCTGCCCGGCTCGCTCGGCTTCGCGTCGATCGACCCGGACCAGGCGTTCAACACCGCCGCCTCCTTCGTCGCCAACACCAACTGGCAGTCGTACTACGGCGAACAGGCCATGGGCCACGTCGTGCAGACCGGCGGCCTCGCGGTGCAGAACTTCGTGTCGGCGGCCGTGGGCATGGCCGTCGCGGTCGCGCTCGTCCGGGGCTTCGCGCGGTCGCGCACCGGCGAACTGGGCAACTTCTGGGCCGACCTGGTCCGGGGCACGGTCCGCGTCCTGCTGCCGCTCTCCGTCGTGGGCGCGCTCGTGCTCGTCGCCTGCGGCGTGATCCAGAACTTCTCCGGGATCCACGAGGTCGGCCAGTTCACCGGCGGCACGCAGGCGTGGAACGGCGGCGCCGTCGCCTCGCAGGAGGTCGTCAAGGAGCTGGGCACCAACGGCGGCGGCTACTTCAACGCCAACTCCGCCCACCCCTTCGAGAACCCCACCGGGCTGTCCAACCTCTTCGAGATCTACCTGATCCTCCTCATCCCCTTCGCGCTCACCCGCACCTTCGGGCGGATGGTCGGCTCGCTCCGGCAGGGGTACGCGATCCTCGGCACGATGGCCGTCCTCTGGCTCGGCTTCACCGCGCTGATGATGTGGACCGAGTTCGCCGGCCGCGGCCCCGCGTTCGAGCTGGCCGGCGGGGCGATGGAGGGCAAGGAGACCCGGTTCGGGATCGGCGGCTCCTCGCTCTTCGCGGTGGCGACCACCATGACCTCGACCGGCGCCGTGAACTCCTTCCACTCCTCGTACACCGGCTTCGGCGGCGGCCTCACGATGCTGGGCATGCAGCTCGGCGAGATCGCGCCCGGCGGCGTCGGCTCCGGCCTCTACGGCATGCTGATCATGGCGGTCATCGCGGTGTTCATCGCGGGCCTGATGGTCGGCCGCACCCCCGAGTACCTGGGCAGGAAGATCGGCACGCGCGAGATCAAGTTCGCGGCCTGCTACATCCTGATCACCCCGGCGCTGGTGCTCTGCTTCACCGCGGCCTCCTTCGTCCTGGACACCCCGGTGAACTCGACGACCAACTCCGGTGCGCACGGATTCTCCGAGATCCTCTACGCCTACACCTCCGGCGCCAACAACAACGGCTCGGCCTTCGCGGGTCTGAACGCGGACACCCAATGGTTCAACTCGACGATCGGCATCGCGATGCTGCTCGGCCGCTTCCTGCCCATGGTCTTCGTCCTCGCGCTCGCGGGTTCGCTGGCGGAGCAGAAGCCCGTGCCGGAGACGGCGGGCACGCTGCGGACCGAGAAGCCGCTGTTCACGGGCCTGCTGGTCGCCACCATCCTGATCATCACCGGTCTCACCTACTTCCCCGCCCTCGCGCTGGGACCGCTCGCCGAAGGGCTCGCGGCATGACCGACGACCTGAAGAAGCACGAGGACGACATGTCCATCACCACCACTGGCACCAGGGCGCCCCGAAGCGACCCGTCCGGAGGGCACCCGGCCCCGGGGCGGATCGGCGGGGGCCTGTTCGACCCCCGGCAGCTGGTCACGTCCTTCCCCGACGCGATCAAGAAGCTCGACCCGCGCGTGATGATCAAGTCGCCCGTGATGTTCGTGGTGTTGATCGGCTCGGTCGTCACCACGGTGCTCGCGGTGAAGAACCCGGGGGACTGGTTCGGCTGGGCGATCACCGCCTGGCTGTGGCTGACCACGATCTTCGCCAACCTGGCGGAGGCGGTCGCCGAGGGCCGCGGCAAGGCGCAGGCCGACACCCTGCGCAAGGCCAAGACCGACACGGTGGCCCGCCGGATCACCGGCACGGACGAGGAGCGGGTTCCGGGCACCGAGCTGAAGATCGGTGACCTGGTCGTCTGCGAGGCCGGCGACATCATCCCCGGCGACGGTGACGTCGTCGAGGGCGTCGCGTCGGTCGACGAGTCCGCCATCACGGGCGAGTCCGCTCCCGTGATCCGCGAGTCCGGCGGTGACCGGTGTGCGGTGACCGGCGGCACGAAGGTGCTGTCGGACCGCGTCGTCGTGAAGATCACGACCAAGCCGGGCGAGACGTTCATCGACCGGATGATCAACCTGGTCGAGGGCGCGGCACGGCAGAAGACGCCGAACGAGATCGCGCTCGACATCCTCCTCGCCTCGCTGACCATCGTCTTCCTGCTCGCGGTCGTGACGCTGAAGCCGTTCGCGATCTACGCCGGGGCCGACAAGCAGACCTCGCTCATCGTCCTCACCGCCCTGCTCGTCTGCCTGATCCCCACGACGATCGGCGCGCTGCTGTCCGCGATCGGCATCGCCGGCATGGACCGGCTGGTCCAGCGCAACGTGCTCGCGATGTCGGGCCGGGCCGTCGAGGCCGCCGGCGACGTGTCCACGCTGCTCCTCGACAAGACCGGCACCATCACCCTCGGCAACCGCCGGGCCTCCGAGTTCGTGCCGGTCAAGGGCACGACCGCGGCGGAGCTGGCAGACGCCGCCCAGCTGTCGTCTCTCGCCGACGAGACCCCGGAGGGCCGCTCGATCGTGGTCCTGGCGAAGGAGAGGTACGGCCTTCGCGAGCGTCACCAGGGCGAACTGGCGCATGCCACCTGGATCGAGTTCACCGCCCAGACCCGCATGTCGGGTGTGGACGTGGACGGCGAGCGGATCCGCAAGGGCGCGGCCGGATCGGTCGTGAACTGGGTCCGCGAGCAGGGCGGCGAGGTCGCCGACGACGCCGACACCCTGGCCGACCGGATCTCCGAGGCCGGCGGCACGCCGCTGCTCGTCGCGGTCGGGGACGGCAAGGGCGCGCGTGTCCTCGGTGTCATCCACCTCAAGGACGTCGTCAAGGAGGGCATGCGGGAGCGGTTCGACGAGCTGCGCCGCATGGGCATCCGCACGGTGATGATCACCGGCGACAACCCGCTGACCGCGAAGGCCATCGCCGAGGAGGCCGGCGTCGACGACTTCCTCGCCGAGGCCACCCCCGAGGACAAGATGGCCCTCATCAAGCGCGAGCAGGCGGGCGGCAAGCTCGTCGCGATGACCGGCGACGGCACCAACGACGCCCCCGCGCTCGCGCAGGCCGACGTCGGTGTCGCGATGAACACGGGCACGTCGGCCGCGAAGGAGGCCGGCAACATGGTCGACCTCGACTCCGACCCGACCAAGCTCATCGAGATCGTCGGGATCGGCAAGCAGCTCCTCATCACCCGGGGCGCCCTGACGACCTTCTCGATCGCCAACGACGTGGCCAAGTACTTCGCGATCATCCCCGCGATGTTCGCCGTCGCCTACCCGAGCCTCGACAAGCTCAACATCATGGGCCTGACCTCGCCCGAGTCCGCGATCCTCTCGGCCGTCGTCTTCAACGCGCTGATCATCGTCGCCCTCGTCCCGCTGGCGCTGAAGGGCGTGCGCTACCGGCCCTCCGGCGCCGACGCGATGCTCCGCCGCAACCTCGGCGTCTACGGACTCGGCGGCCTGGTCGCCCCGTTCATCGGCATCAAGATCATCGACCTCCTCCTCTCCCTCATCCCCGGAATCGGCTGACCACGATGAACAACTCAGCAGCGAACACCGGCCGCGTGCTCTGGGCCGGCCTGCGCGCCCTCCTCGTCCTCACCGTGATCTGCGGCGTCCTCTACCCGCTGGCCGTCACCGGGATCGCCCAGGTGGCCTTCCCCGGCAAGGCGAACGGCTCCGAAATCACCGACGCGAGCGGCAGGGTCGTCGGCTCCGCGCTCATCGGCCAGAGCTACGACCTGCCCCTCAAGGAGGGCGAGGAGACGCCGGCCCCGGACCTGAGATGGTTCCAGCCGCGCCCGTCCCGCGGCCTCGGCACCAACAGCGTCAACACCCAGTACTCGATCATCCTCTCCGGCGCCACCAACCGCTCCGGCGACAACCCCGAACTGATCCGGTGGGTCGAGGAGGACCGGGCCGCCGTCGTCCGGGACAACTCCGTCCCCGGCCACCCGGTCGCCCCCGCCGACGTCCCGGCGGACGCCGTCACCTCCTCCGGCTCCGGCCTGGACCCGCACATCTCCCCGGCGTACGCCGCACTCCAGGTCCGCCGGGTCGCGGAGCGCAACCGGCTCCCCGTCGCCGCCGTCGAGCGGCTCGTGGCGGAGCACACCGACGGCCGTCTCCTGGGCTTCGTCGGCGAACCGAGGGTCGACGTCCTGCGGCTCAACCTGGCGCTGAGGGAACTCGCCGGGGCGCGCTGACCCGGCCTCAGGAAGGCGGCAGCAGCCGGGACCCGACCGTCGGGACGCCCTTGGCCCACCAGTGGTCGTAGCGGCGGTAGACGCGCGGGTCCCGCTCGGCGATCAGGCGGCCGAGCGCCCCGGCCTCGGCCGCGAGACCGTCCCAGACGGCGGCCGGGAGCGGATGGAAGGGCGCGGCCTCGATCCCGCCGTCGACCGGCCGCCAGACGCCGGCGACGTACCCGTCGACCAGGAGCGTCGGGAGGGTGTCGCCGTTGACGCGGATGACGCGTCCGCGGTAGGCGGGCGGGATGATCCGGGCGCGGTCCTCGAACGCCAGCAGGACGCTGTCCCACATCGCCATCAGCCGCGGCGGCGCGGGCACGTCCTCGTCGGGCAGCGGGCCGCCGGGCACGTCGTACAGGACGACGCCGTCCGGACCCTCCAACCGGTCCAGCGCGCCGTCGAGCGAGGCCACCGCCGCGCGCACCAGGCCCCGGGGCGCCAGCGTGAACCGGGCCATGTCCGCGACGGACGCGGGGCCGAAGCCCTCCAGATAGCGCCGGACCAGGACGGCCAGGCCGGCGGCCGACGCCCCGGGGTCGGCGAGCGCGGGCCGCCGGTCCGCCGTGACGAAGGACTGCGCCGTGCCGAACGACCACGGAGGTCCGGTCGGCGCGTGCCACAGCGGGGCGTACTGCCGGATCATCCGCCAGACCACCGCCTCCACCGGACCGCCGTGCGCCTCCTCCAGACGGGCCCTCATCTCCGCCCCCGTCCGGGCCCGTCCGGCGTAGGCGAGGAGGTCGGGGAGCAGGGCGTCGGCGTCGTCGGCCGTGAAGCCCGCCGCCCTGAACCGCGGATCGTGCAGCCGCGCGCCGCGGACCGTCGGCTCCACCGCCTCCCGGAACACCCGGTAGTCCTCGGCGTGCACCAGGTGCAGCGTGAGCCGCATCAGCGTCGACCGGACGAGGTCGAAGCCGGCCACGGCCCCGTCGACCGCCTCCGGTTCGAAACCCTCCACCCTGTTCCACAGCGCCACGTACGGTGAACCCGGCTGCTGGGCCTGCAGCGCCACCACCCGCCGCACCGCCTCGCGGACGTCGAGGGGTGCGCGGGCGAGGAGCAACTGCCGTGCGAGCGTGGCGCGGTTGAGCGCGCGGGCCGTGATCGTCATGAGCGATTCTCACCCGACGGGGACGCCTCCGGGCAACGCCCGGCGGCCGGAGCCCCCGGCGGCCTGCGCCGCCGAGGGGCGCTGGTCGCCGCCGGTTCACCGGGGGCACGTTCCGGGGTCACGCGGTCCTCACCCGGGGTCGTGAGGATCGGCTGCATGACCTTCACCTCCCGGGCCGGCCGCCCGGCCGCCGCCGCGTCCGCCGTCGCCCTCGCCGCCGCCGTCGCGCTCCTCGCCCCCGCCTCGCCCGCGCACGCCGCCGCCGACGCCGTCCCCGGCTACGAGGTGAAGATCAACCTCACGACGGCGGCGCTCGACTCGGCCCACGCGCCGACCTCGGCGGTGAAGTCGGCCTTCGGGATCACCGGTTCGGCCAAGGCGCGCTCGTACAGCTACTACGACACCGACGGCCTCGCACTCGACGCCGAGGGGTGGAGCGTGCGGCTGCGGCACAAGAGCGGGTCGTCGTTCGAGGAGACCTACAAGAGGCGCTTCCCGGTCACCGGCGGCGACGTGAACGCCGCGCTCACCGCGGCCAACGCCGCCGGCTTCGACAGCACCGACACCGACTACGAGGCCGAGGTCGACTGGGGCTACGCCAAGCAGACCCTCAGCTTCAGCACGGAGAAGAGCCACAGCGCCGGCGGGTACTCCGGCACCGCGATGCCGACGAGCACCACCGGCCGCGGCTGGCTCGTCGACGACATCCCCGGCAAGCTGGAGGACTGGGGCAGCACCGACTGGGGCAGGACCACCCTCCAGGGCTCCCGCGCCCACGGCCCGGTCACCGCGAAGGTGTACGGCGGCGCCTGGGGCGCCTCGGACGACGCGAGCATCGAGGTGCTCCCGGTCGTCGGCGCGGGCGGGACGGGCACCGAGTACGTCGTCGAGCTGTCCTTCAAGACCGACTCCGCCTCCGACGCCGCCGACCTCCACGCGGACGCCATCGCCGTCGCCGAGGCCAACGGCTGGCTCTACCACGGCGACATCCTCAAGACCCAGCTCATCCTCGACCGCTACTAGGCGGTTTCCGGACACGCGCGTTCACCCAGGGCTCGCCCCGACGTCGTGAACGCGTTGCCCGGAGTTGCGCGCAGGACTGGACCATGGGGCCGCCCTCACCGGCGACTTTCCATGCACTCCAGGGAGTTCTGATGAATCCGCGCCTCCTGCGTCGGCCCGCCCGCGTCGTCCTTCCGCTCTCCGCCGCGCTCGCGCTGTCGGTGATCGTGGGGACGGCCGACGCGACGCCGGCGCACCACGGCTCCGCCGCGCCCAGGGTCGTCTCCACCGCGACGCTGCCCGACATCCCGCTGGCCGCCTTCAGCAACCGGCTGGTGCCCGGCAGCGTCCAGGACGACCGGGGCGTCGACCTCGGCGGCATCGGCAGCGACCTGTACCCGGCCGAACGGCGCGGCGAGTACTGGACGGTGACCGACCGCGGACCCAACGGGCAGATATCCGTCGGCAAGGACAAGCGGCGCACCTTCCCCGTCCCCGGCTTCGACCCGGCGCTCGTGAAGATCCGTGCCGCCGGCGGCCGGATCCAGGTCCTGACGTCGATCCCGCTCACCACCGCGTCCGGCGCACCCGTCACCGGGCTGCCCAACCAGCCGGGCCGCGACGAGGCCCCGTACACCTACGACGCCTCGACGCCGCTCGGGTACAACCCCGACGGCCTGGACACCGAGGGCGTCGTCCGGGACCGGGACGGCAGCTTCTGGCTCGTGGACGAGTACGGGCCCTCGCTCGTGCACGTCTCCGCCCAGGGCCGGGTGCTCGCCCGGCACGTCCCCCGGGGCCTCGGACTGACCGGCGCCGACTACCCGGTCGTCGAGTCGCTGCCCTCCCTCTTCCTCCAGCGCAAGATCAACCGCGGCTTCGAGGGGCTCGCCCTGCTGCCCGACGGCGACCTCGTCATGGCCCTGCAGAGCCCGCTGCTCAACCCGGACAAGGTCGCCGGCGAGGAGTCCCGCACCACCCGGCTGCTCCGCTTCTCGCCCCGCAAGAACCGCGTCACCGCCGAGTACGCCTACCGCTTCGACGCCGTCGGCGACGTCGAGCCCGGCCAGACCAAGACGTCCGAGCTGAAGATCTCCGCGCTCGTCGCGCTCGGCGGCGACCGCCTCCTCGTCCAGGAGCGCACCGACAAGGCCGCCCGCGTGTACGAGGTGCGCCTGCGCCGCGGCTCCGACATCCTCGGCTCCTCCTGGGACACCGCCGCCACCCCCACCCTGGAGCAGCTCGACGACCGGGGCGCCGCCGCCGTCCCGGTCCTCGCCAAGCGCCTGGTGGTCGACCTGAACAAGGTCCCCGGCGTCCCCGGCAAGATCGAGGGGATCGCCCTCGAAGGCTCCTCCACGCTGGTCCTGCTCAACGACAACGACTTCGGCATGAGCGACGGCCCCGCGGCCTTCGACGCGGCCGGCCGGCTCGTCGACAGCGACGTGGAGACCACCCTCGTACGCGTGCGCCTCGACCGTCCCGTCCGCTGATCCACCGCTTCGCGAGAAGACCCGTGCCCCGGCCCTCCACGGCCGGGGCACGGGTCTTCTCGCGCAAGGAGGACGGGTCCCGCCGCCAGCCAACAGGAAGCGACCGATCCGTGCAAATCCGGTGAACAAAACTCGACCGGTTCACTAGCGATACACGAGCCCGTCGCGATATCCGGGGACCACACTGCTGCGTGGGTCGACACGTAGTGAGGTGCATATGGATACAGCAGTGGAAAGGGCGATCGAGTGCATCCGGGAGCGTTACGGCGAACCGCTGACCCTCACGGAGATCGCCGAAAGCGCTCTGCTCAGCCGTTTCTATTTCACGCGGCTCTTCAAAGAGGAGACCGGGCTCACGCCCGGCAGATTCCTGGCCGCGATCCGTATCTACCAGGCGAAGCGGCTCATCGAGACGACGTCGATGAGCATCACCGACATCTCCTACGCGGTCGGCTACAACAGCCTGGGTTCCTTCACCAATTCCTTCACGGCCAGCGTCGGCGTCTCACCGAGCCGGTTCCGCCGGCTCGCGCGGGACGGGGGAGAGGCCCTGCCCGTCCCCGAGCAGACGGCGTGGACGGGCTACGGCACGATCGCGGGCACCATCAGCCTGCCCGCCGGACACGGCAACGCCCGGGTGTTCCTGGGGGCCTTCGGTACGCCGATCGTGCAGCACCCGTCGGTCGCCTCGGGCGTCATCGACGTGCCGAGCGGACGGCCGTCCTGCTACTCGCTGAAGAACGTCCCCGAGGGCAGCTGGTACCTGCTCGCCGTGGCGGTCGCCGACGGACTCGGCGCCGAACCCGGCACGGAGCGGACCCCGCTCGTCGGGGGGCACGGGCCGAGGACCGTCACCGTCACCGCCGACACCGTCACCAGCGCCGCGGTACGGCTGCGCCCGGCCAGGCCGGCCGACCCGCCGGTCCTGCTGGCGCTGCCCGAACTCGAACCCCCGGCCGACGTCGTCCCCCCTCCGGGGTGCGTCTCGGTCGGACCGGCCCCGGAGACGGGCGGTCGGCGCCAGGCCGCGGGCCACCTCAGGGTGGCGTCCGCGGCACCGGCGCCGACGGCCTCGTGAGCACGGGGCAGCGGGGTCAAGGAACCATGTCCTGCTTGGTCTTGAGCTGCTCGGCCAGAAGGCTCCACTCCCGGCTGATGCGCTCGGCGATCGGCGCGATGACACCGAGCCAGTGCGGCGGGACGGCGTCGACCAGCTCGCGCCAGTCCTCGTCGGGGTCCGTGGCGTGCAGCTGCATCCAGCGGAGGAACTCACGGCCGCCCGCGTTGTACCGGATGGCGGGATCGGTGGCCATCTTGGCCGCCACCGTCGCCCACGCGGGCGGCGCCTCGGTGTGGTTGCGGCGCGGGGCGGGCGCCGCGTCGGGGTGCGGGGCCACCCGCAGCGGTCCGCGGGCCGTGCCGCACGCCGCCGCGCCCGACGGCCGGAGCGGCTCGCCCGGATGGCGGACCGTCTGCCGCACGGTCGGCACCGACTGCACCGCGGGGACGACCTGTACGGGCCGTACGGACTGCACCGACCGCACGGGCTGTACCGGCTCCGGCCGCGCGGCCGGCGTCTGGCGTCCGTCCCGCTCGGGGCTGTCACCCCGGCGGAGCCGCGCGCTGACGTCGTGGACCGTGCCCAGCGACACGTCGGTCTCCCGCGCCACCTGACGCAGCGGGGCGTTGGGGTGGGCGGTGATGTACTCGGCGGCCCGCCGCCGGCCCTCGCCCGCGTCCACCGGACGGCGCCTGCCGTCCCGGCCGATGCGCTTGCCGTCCAGCGGCGCGCCGTCCGACGACCGGTCGCGCAGCGACGCGATCGTCTTGGCGCTCAGCCCGGTGATGCCGGCGATGGCCCGGTCGGACCAGTCGGGGTGGGAGCTCAGGACGCGCTGCGCCCCGGACACCCGGTCGGCCTTCGACAGCGGGAGCCCGTGCGAGCCGTTCGCCTTCATGGCGATGACGAGCGCCTCGGAATTGGAACAGTCGAGGAAACGGGCCTTGATGCTGACATCGCCGCGGAGCCTCGCGGCCTCCAGGCGGTGCAGACCGTCGATGATGCGGTAGCCGTCCATCTGGACCAGAATGGGCGGGAGTTCCGCCGATCCCGCCGCGTCGACGAGAAGCTGGATGTGAGCGGCGTCGGTACCGCTCTGGCGCAGGGAGACGCCGGGCGACAGCGCACTGACGGGTACGTCGCGTGCCGGCAGTTTCTCGAAGTTCTTGAGATCGAATTCGCTGCGGGTCGCTGCTTCGGTGCTCTCCGATCTGACGGGGCTGAACGCACTCGTGATCAAGACGGCTTGCCCACTGCTCTGAGCCATTCCCTTCACTCCCTTTCTGCTGCCGCTGCCGTCGAGCGTCGCAGGGGGGTCTTCAGGCCCAGTCGAGGAAAGGTGGACACCGCCTGGAAACACGACACCGCGGGTACCAGCCGGTTCGGCGGGCACCCGCGGTGTTCGGGTGGGTCAGGCGTCGCGGCGGCGCAGCAGCACGGCGGCGACCGCGAGCAGGACCGCGGTCCAGAGCGCGAGCACCCCGAGACCCTGCCACGGACCGAGCAGGTCGTCCACGCGGGAGTGCTGCTGGGTGACGAGGAAGCCGGCCTCCGTGGGGAGGTAGGCGTGCACGTGCTCACCGACGGTACCGGGCAGCAGCCTGGCCATCGGCGCGAGCACCAGGACGAACGCGATGACGCCCGTGATGCTCGCCGCGGTGTGGCGGATGATCGCGCCGACCGCGAGGGCGAACAGGCCCAGCAGCGACAGGTAGAACCCGCAGCCGACGACGGCCCGCAGCACGCCCGGGTCGCCCAGGGAGACGGGCGCCTTGCCGTCGAGCATCGGCGCGCCGATGAGGAACGAGCCGAACGCGGTCACCTCGCCCACGGCGAGGACGAGGAGTCCGAAGACGGCCGCCTTCGCCAGCAGCACCGGCGTCCGCTTGGGCACCGCGAGCAGGCTGGCCCGGATCATGCCCGTCGAGTACTCGGAGGCGATGACCATCGCGCCCAGCACGCAGACCGCGAGCTGGCCGATCAGGATGCCGCTGCCGAGGATGGTGCCGGTCGGGTCGAGGCGCATGGCCTCCTGCTGCGCCGGATCGGTCTTGTCCCAGTTCGCGACGCCCATCTGGATGAAGAGCGCCGTGAAGACGAAGGTGACCACGACCAGGATCGCGAGCGACCAGACCGTGGAGCGGACGGAGCGGATCTTCGTCCACTCCGACAGCATCAGCCGCCCGAAGGTCGGCTTGTGGGCGCCCGTGACGGGGACGGTCGCGGGTGCGGTCGCGGTGGTCACTTGACACCTCCGGCGGTGCGCAGGCCGGCGTCGTACTCGACGGCGTCCTTGGTCAGTTCCATGAAGGCGTCCTCCAGCGAACCCCTGCGGGTGGAGAGCTCGTGGAGCACCAGCCCGCCTCCGGCGGCCAGTTCGGCGATGCGGGGGGCCTCGATGCCGACGACGTCCAGGTCGCCCTCCTCGGTGTCGGTGACGGTGCCGCCGTGGCTCCGCAGGAGCGCGGCGAGCCGTTCCCGGTCAGGGGTCCTGATCAGGACCGACTGCTCGGTGCTGCGCTCGATGAACTCCTGGGTGGAGCAGTCCGCGACGAGCCGGCCGCGCCCGATGACGATGAGGTGGTCGGCCGTGACGGCCATCTCGTTCATCAGGTGGCTGGAGACGAAGACCGCGCGTCCCTCGGCGGCGAGGGACTTCATCAGGTTCCGGATCCAGAGGATGCCCTCCGGGTCCAGGCCGTTGACCGGCTCGTCCAGGACCAGCGCGGCCGGGTCGCCCAGCAGGGCGGCCGCGATGCCGAGCCGCTGCCCCATGCCGAGCGAGAAGCCGCCGGCCCGCTTGCGGGCCACCGGCGTCAGGCCGACCTGGTCGATGACCTCCTCCACCCGGCGTCTGCCGAAGCCCTGGGTCTGGGCCAGGCAGAGCAGGTGGTCGTAGGCGCTGCGGCCGGTGTGGACGGCCCGTGCCTCCAGAAGGGCGCCCACCACCCGCATCGGCTGCGGAAGGTCGCTGTACCGCACGCCGTTCACCGTCGCCTCGCCCCCGTCGGGGCGGTCGAGGCCGAGGAGAAGTCTCATGGTGGTGGACTTCCCCGCGCCGTTCGGGCCCAGGAAGCCGGTGACGCGACCGGGCTCGACCGTGAACGAGAGCCCGTTCACAGCGGTCTTGTCACCGTAGCGTTTGGTGAGGTTCTTGGCTTCGATCATGGGTTACCTCATTTGGTCTGCGAGAGATTCTTGAGCAGGGGGTGGCACACTCCCCGCACACCTTGGTACCAGGATCGAATTGTGTTCAGTAGGCCCCTACGGGGCCCCCGTTGAACGATGGTCTCGGTTTTTCCCACGTGGCAATTTTGATCGGGCCGGCCGTTCGGGCCGGCGCCTGTTCCATCTGCTCGATTTCCTCAGTTGAACGGCAGTCGACGGAACCCACCGGAACCCACGGAACCCATGAGGGTGGTCATGAATTCAGACGTGAACGGTCCGGCGGCCGCCGCCGGCCGCCCGGTCATCGGGATCTGCGCGAGGACCGCGCCGGTCACGCTCCAGGGCAGCGACATGCTCGTCAGTCTCGCCCTCCAGGCGCACGTCGCCTACCTGTCCCAGGCGGGCGCCACGCCCCTGCTGATCCCGCTGCTGCCCGGCTCGGAGGGGCTCGTCGACCGCATCGACGGCCTGCTCGTCCCGGGCGGCCCGGATCTCGATCCGGCGCTGTACGGTGAGACCGCCCACCCGGTGACCCGGGCCATGAGCCCGGATGCCGACCGGGCCGAACTGGCCCTGGTCCGGGCCGCTCTGGAGGCCCGCCTCCCGGTCCTCGCCATCTGCCGCGGGATGCAGCTGCTCAACGTGCTGCACGGCGGCAGCCTGCACCAGCACCTGCCCGAGATCACGGGTCACGACGAGCACCAGCCGCGTACTCCCACGTTCACGCTCGGCCGCCACCCGCTGAAGCTCACGCCCGGCAGCCGGATCGCCGGCGTCCTCGACGAGGACGAGCCGGAGACCGCCTGCCACCACCACCAGGCGGTGGACCGGCTCGGTGCCGGCCTCACCGTCACCGGCCGGGCCCACGACGGCACCGTCGAGGCCGTCGAAGTCGCGGACCACCCTTTCGCGATAGGCGTGCAATGGGAGTCCGGACACACCCCCGACACCCGGCTCCACGAAGCACTCGTGCACGCCGCGGTAAGCCGGAAAAGCAACTGATCCGTCGAAATTCGGAATACTTGAGAAAAGGCTGCCCGGTGGGCAAGCTGTTATCTGATCCCGATCCGAAGGAGAATTACAGATGTCGCCGCGGATGCCTAACCCGTCGCTGGTCGTTCCCGATGTTCTGCCGCCCATGCGCGCACTGGTCAAGGCCGTGAACAGCGTCGGTGTGCCGTTGCAGACGCTCGTGCTCATCCACCTGCGGGTGAGCCAGATCAACGGCCGTCCGGTCCAGATCCCTAAGAAGCAGGCCGAGTTCGAGGCCGCGGGGGAGGAGGACCACCGCCTGCCGGTGGTGGAGACCTGGCGCGAGCAGGACTGCTTCACCGACGCCGAGCGTTCCGTCCTGGCGCTGGCCGAGGCCGCCACCCGTATCAACGACCGGGTCGAGCCCGTGTCGGACGAGGTCTGGGAGGAGGCCGCCAAGCACTGGAACGAGGTCGAACTCGGCGCGATCGTCCTCCACATCGGTCTGGTCAACCTGTGGAACCGCGTCAACGTCGCCACGAAGCAGGAGCCCGTGGACTGGCGCATCAACCCCAAGAAGTGGACCCCGATGACGTCCCGTCTCGCGCAGGCCCAGGCGCAGGCCTCGACCTCGTCGTCCTGACTCGCTTTTCTTTCCAGGCATTCGCAATCAGGCCCTGTCCGGTGGAGATTCCACCGAACAGGGCCTGATGCTTTGTGCGGGATCAGCGGGATCAGCGGGATCAGCGGGATCAGCGGGATCAGCGGGAGAGCGGGGTGCGGCCGGCCGCGTTCACGGTGAGCACCGCGAGCAGGGTCCGCGCCTGGACGTTCACGTAACGGCTGTGTCCGGCGAGCCAGTTCAACTGCCCGGCGGTGACCCAGTGGTATCCCGGGGGCGGCACGGCCGGTGTGGTGTCCTCGTCGGTGTCGACGATCAGGTAGCGGCTCTCGGCATCGAGGAACCGGCCGCCCTCCTCGGAGTGGACCGTGGAGTAGCGCACGCGCTCGGGAGCGGCGCCGAGGATCGCGTCCAGGAACGGCGGGCGGTGCTCCGTCGGCAGGTGCGCGTAGTTCTCGGGGACGTACTGCACGGTCGGCGCGAGCTCCGCGGTGTCGAGGAGGCCGCCCTCCACGCGCGCGTGGACGAGGACGTGCGGGACGCCGTCGAACACCCGGCGGGCGAAGGCGACGACCCCCTGGCCCACGGGCTCGATGATCGGCTGGGTCCAGCCGGCGACCTCGCGGCCGGCGCCCTCCACGGAGACCGCCACGACCTGGAAGAAGCGGCCGTCCCAGCGGCGCACGGAGTGCTCGTCGCGCCGCCAGCCGGCGATCTCCCGCAGCGGCATGCGGCGGGTGTGGATGTCCTGGCGGGCCCGCTCGCCCGTGAACCAGGCCAGCAGGTCGGCGTCGGAGGTGAGCGCCCCCACCTCGGGCGGGGCCACGGGGGCGCTCGCCAGGACGGTGCGCGCGTCCATGTTCACCACGTTGTCGAGACGGAGCATCGCCACGATCTGGCCGAGGGTGAGCCAGCGGAAGTCCTCGTCGGCGGGGACGTCGCCGGTGACCTCGACGATCATGTTGCGGTTGCGCTTCCGGTAGAACCAGGCGCCGTGCTCGGACTGCAGGACGTCGGTGAGGACCGTCTCGCGGTCGGGGTCGAGGAAGTGCTCCAGGTACTTCACCTCCGCCCCGCCGTGGGCCTTCGTGTAGTTGCTGCGGGTGGCCTGCACGGTGGGGGAGAGCTGCACCAGGTTCGGGTTGCCGGGCTCCATCTTCGCCTGCATGAGGAAGTGCAGGACGCCGTCGAACTCCTTGGCCAGGATGCCCAGGATGCCGATCTCCGGCTGGACGATGATCGGCTGCTGCCACTCGCCCTCCGGCCGTACGGCGTGCAGTCCCTCGACGGTGAAGAACTTGCCGCTGCTGTGCCGCAGGTCGCCGGTGTCCGGCGCGAAGGACCAGTGGTCGAGCTCGGCGAAGGGGATGCGGCGGATCGCCGTCCCGCAGGTCACCCGGTGGAAGTCCAGCCAGGCGGGCACCTCGGCGGTCGCGATGTGGACGCCCTCGGGGGTCGCCGCGGAGTGCGCGAGGCGCTCGGATATGCCGGCCCGCAGACGCGGGACCAGTCGTGTCTCCACGGTCACGGCCGACCACCGCTCTCCTTGACGGGCTTCCACCACTGGGGGTTGTCGCGGTACCAGGCGACGGTGGCCGCCAGGCCCTCGTCGAAGGAGGTGAGCGGCCGGTGGCCGAGCTCCTCCTCGATCTTGGTCTGGTCGAGGGCGTAGCGCCGGTCGTGCGCCTTGCGGTCGGCGACGTGGTCGATCATGTCGGTGCCGACGCCGCAGAGCTCGACGAGCCGGTGGGCGAGCGTCAGGTTGGGCACGGAGGAGCCGGAGCCGATGTTGTACGCCTCGCCGGCGCGGCCCGCGGTGAGCACCCGCTGGATGGCGCGGCAGTGGTCGTCCACGTGCAGCCACTCGCGGATCTGCTGCCCGTCCCCGTAGACGGGGATGCGCCGTCCCTCCAGGAGGTTGGTGACGGCGAGCGGGATGAACTTCTCGGGGTGCTGGTAGGGCCCGTAGTTGTTGGAGCAGCGGGTGACCGAGAGGTTCAGCCGGTGCGTGCGGACGTAGGCGAGGGCGACGAGGTCGGACGCGGCCTTGGAGGCGGCGTACGGGGAGTTCGGCAGGAGGGGGGACTCCTCGGTCCAGAAGCCCTCGTCGATGGAGCCGTACACCTCGTCGGTCGAGACGTGGACGATCCGCTCGACGCCGACGGCCAGGGCGGCCTCCAGGACGGCCTGGGTGCCCTCCACGTTGGTGCGGACGAAGGCGGCGCCGCTCTGGATGGAGCGGTCCACGTGACTCTCGGCGGCGAAGTGCACCACCGCGTCGTGGCCTTCGAGGACCGAGCGCAGCAGCTCCCGGTCGAGGATGTCGCCCCGGACGAAGGTGAGGCGCGGGTGGGCGGCGGGGAGGTTTGCGCGGTTGCCCGCGTAGGTGAGGAGGTCGAGCACGGTGACGTGCGCGTCCTCGTAGCCCGGGTACCCCCCGTCGAGCATGGTCCGCACATAATGCGAGCCGATGAATCCGGCTCCGCCGGTGACGAGGATTCTCATGAGATCACATCGCATTCGGAATTCAACGGTCGAGGCATGTGGCTAACCCTTTTCGATGAGGGGGGCGGATGGCATGCAATTCACGCTAAAGAAATGCCTGATGAGAGGCATCTTTCAGATTGCGGGTTCAACCGCTGAAAAACCGAAGGGGGCCGGGGGGGGGGGGGGGGGGGGGGGGGGGGACCCCGGTCGTCCTACCCCCATGGGGGACCGGGCGGAAAAGAAA
>NZ_JBVJMN010000075.1:0-37386 GCF_055584185.1 Streptomyces sp. NPDC104202
ACCCCCCCCCCCCCCCCCCCCCCCCCCCCCCCCCCCCCCCCCCCCCCCCCCCCCCCCCCCCCCCCCCCCCCCCCCCCCGCGTTCCGTCCGGGGTCAGTCCGCGACCGGGACCGGCTCCGCCTCGGGGGAGGCGGCCCGCTCGGCCGCCGCCTTCCGGGCGCGGTTGCGGACGATCAGCATCGAGGTGACGCCGATCAGCACGGCGAGGACGAGGCCGAGCCAGGAGAAGCGCTTGAGCCAGGCCTCGGCGACGACGCCGACCGAGTAGATGACGGCCGTGGTGCCGCCGGCCCAGAGGATGCCGCCGAGGACGTTGGCGACGAGGAACTTCCAGTACGGCATGTGCAGGACGCCCGCGAGCGGACCGGCGAAGATCCGCAGGAGCGCGATGAAGCGGCCGAAGAAGACCGCCCACATGCCCCACTTCTGGAAGGACTGCTCGGCGAGCCCGATGTTGGCCTCGCTGAAGTGCTTGGGGAATCTGCGGCCGAGCCAGGCGAGCAGCGGCCGACCGCCCTTGCGGCCGATGGCGTAGCCGATCGAGTCGCCGATGATCGCGCCGGCGGTGGCGCAGGCGCCCAGGACGTACGGGTTGATGTCGCCGTGCTGCGAGGCGAGCAGCGCCGAGCTCACGAGCACGATCTCGCCGGGCAGCGGGATGCCCAGGCTCTCCAGGCCGATCACCACGCCCACCAGTGCGTAGATCGCGACCGCCGGGATCGTCTCCAGCCATTCCTGCACGTGCAACGCGGTTCCTCCCGTGTCGGCCGCCCGGCGTGCACCGCGTCGGGCACGCCCGGGAAGCCTATCGGTCGGAGCGGACGGACCTCGACGCCCGTGGTGAGTCCTGGGTCACCCGCGGGCGGTGCGGGGGCCGGCTGTCAGCCGTGGGGGCGGAGGGTCCAGACGACCGTCATCTCGCCGGTGACGGCGCCGTCCTCGCGGGTGATGTCGATGCGGACCGGGAACTCGGGGCGCTGCCCGGCGTCGAGGTCGGCGACGACGTCGGCGACGGGGCGGCCGAGGGTCGCGGTCGCGGTGACGGGGCCCATCGCGAGCTTCTTGTAGCCGATCTCGGCCTTGACGGCGAGGGGGACGGCGCGGCCGAGCTGGTCGCCGAAGGCGGCGAGGACGATGGCGCCGCTGGCGGACTCGGCGAGGGTGAACATCGCTCCGGCGTGGGGGCCGCCGACGTGGTTGTGGTAGGCGGGCTGGTCCGGCAGGCGCACGACGGCGCGCTCGGCGGTGGTCTCCAGGAACTCCAGGTTGAGGGTTCCGGCCATGGGGACCGTGGCGGCGAGCATCTCGCCGACGTTCATCTGGTCTGCGCTCATGGCCGTGATGTTACCCACCAGTAGCAGCCTTGGCCATCCCTCTCGTGGTCCCGCCGGCCGCACACCTCTATGGTTACTGGCCATGTGGCCAGGACAGCAGCCGCCCGGGGGCGAGCAGAACCCGCAGGACCAGAGTCAGAACCCCTACCAGCAGTCGGGGTACCAGCAGCCGAACCCGTACCAGCAGCCGCCGGCCCAGCCCGGGTACCCGCAGCCGCCGACACAGCCCGGCTATCCGCAGCAGCAGCCGCCCCAGCCGGGGTACCCGCAGCAGCAGCCCGCGGGGCAGGGCTACCCGCAGCAGGGATACGGACAGCAGCCCGGATACGGACAGCCGAACCCGTACCAGCAGCCGACCATGCCGCAGCAGTACGCGGTGCCCGGCCCGGGACAGCCGGGCGGGCCCGGCGGCGGGAAGAAGAAGACCACCCTCGTGGCGATCGTCGCCGCGACCGCGGTGGTCGTCGCCGCAGGCGTCACCGGCTACCTGGTGCTCGGCAAGGACGACGACAAGACCACCGACGCGGGCGACCCGAAGCCGTCCGCGACGGTTTCGGCCCCCTCCGGGGAGGCGACGCCCAGCGCCTCCCCGTCGCTGGACAACCCCCGCGACGGAGCCGCGCAGCAGCCCACCATCCCGGGCTGGAAGGTCGTCCACAACCCGAAGTACGGCACCCTCTTCGACGTCCCGCCCGAGTGGGAGGTTCTGAAGCCGGGGTCGATCACCTACTTCGACGACGAGAAGAAGAACGACGGCTCGCCGCTCGTCACGATGTCCAGCCCCACCCGCTTCAAGAGCAAGTGGTGCACCTACGACACCGACAAGAACGGCACCGAGGAGACCTGGGGCCTGAGCACCGCGGGCACCAAGGGCGGCCAGGGCGCCAAGAGCACCTCGGAGGCCGCGTACAACGAGGCCGGCACCTGGGTGTGGGGCGGCTACGCGCAGCACATGCCGCAGAACACCATCAAGATCACCAAGGCGGTGCCGTACACCACCAAGTCGGGGCTGACCGGCAGCCTGTCGACCGCCACGGCGCCGAACGTCAAGAAGCGCAACAAGTGCGAGTCGGACGGCAAGGCGTTCGCCTTCACGTTCAAGAACACCGCGGGCGACTTCACGACCTGGGTGCTCTACGGGGCGGACGGCGTGAAGGACGAGCTGCCCGACGCGACCATCCGCCAGATCCTCTCCACGGTCCGGCTCGCGTCCGGTTCCTGAGGCGTCGGCACCGGATACCGGTTTGGCAGGAGGGGGAGGCGGCAGGGATAGTCCCGGGGTGACCAATCCCGCCGACTCCCCCGCCTCCCCCGGCCGCGCCCCGCTCGCCTCGCGGCGCCCCGCGTGGGCGGGCCGCAACTACGTGCTGCTGACCGCGGCCACCATCGTGACCAACCTCGGCGCGCACGGCGCGCTGATCGCCACGACCTGGGCGGTCTTCGAATCCGGCGGCGACGCGGGGGACGCCGGGCTCGTGGCGATGGCGCGCTTCCTGCCGCTCGTACTCTTCCTGCTCATCGGCGGCGCGGTCGCCGACCGGATACCCCGGCACCGGGTGATGGTCGCGGCGAACGCCCTCAACTGCGTCTCGCAGGCCGTCTTCGCGGCCCTCGTCATCTCCGGCCAGGCGCAGCTCTGGCAGATGATGGTGCTCACCGCCCTCTGCGGCACCGGGCAGGCGTTCTTCAACCCGGCGGCCGAGGCCATGCTGATGGCCAGCGTCAGCGGGGAGCAGGCGAGCCGGGCGTTCGCCGTCTACCGCATGGCCATGCACGGCGCCGGGATCGGCGGGGCCGCGCTCGGCGGCGCGCTGGTCGCCTTCGTGGGACCCGGCTGGGTCCTCGCCGTCGACGCGCTGGCCTTCGCCGCCGCGGGCGGCCTGCGCGCCTTCCTCGACGTGGACGGCATTCCGGAGCGCGCCCCGAGCGGCGGCCTCTTCGCCGATCTGCGCGAGGGCTGGCAGGAGTTCGTCGGCCGGCCGTGGCTGTGGTCGATCGTCGCCCAGTTCTCGGTGGTGGTGGCGCTGATCGGCGCGGTCGAGTCGGTCTTCGGGCCGCTGGTCGCCCGTGACCAGCTCGGCGGCGCGCGCCCCTGGGGCCTCGCCCTGGCGGCCTACGGCGTCGGGACCGTCGCCGGAGCGGTCCTCATGACCCGGTGGAAGCCCCGTCGCCTGCTCTACGTCGGGACCCTGTGCGTCTTCCCCATCGCCCTGCCCTCGGCGGCGCTCGCCATGCCGCTGCCGGCGCCGGGGCTGACGGCCGCGATGTTCGTCAGCGGCGTGGCCATCGAGGTCTTCGGCGTCTCCTGGATGACGGCGCTGCACCAGGAGATCCCGGAGGACAAGCTCTCCCGGGTCTCGGCCTACGACTGGTTCGGCTCGACGGCCCTGCTCCCCCTCTCCACCGCCCTCGCGGGTCCCGCGGAGATCGCCTTCGGACGCAGCGAGGCGCTCTGGGGCGCCGCCGTCCTCATGGTGCTCGTCACCGCTCTCGTCCTCCTCGTGCCGGACGTGCGGAACCTGACCCGCCGTTCGCACACCAAGGAGGTCGCGGGCGGGCCGCGCGACCCCTCGGCCGAACCGGAGCAGGCGCCGGCGCCGCAGGGGGTCTGAGCCGCAGGGCGTCTGAGCGGCGTCCGGGCGTCAGCCGATGCCGAAGGCCCCGTCCGGGGGGACCGGCGACGGCACGGCGCCCGTGTCCCGGACCGGCTCGGCTCCCGCGGTGAACCGGTCGAGGCTCGCGCCGTGCTCCACGCGCGCGGGGAAGGCGTCCGCGGCGGCCCGGCGGGCGAGGTGCGCGAGGTCGATGCCGCGGGCGGAGGCGACGAGGACGGCGTTGCCGAAGCGGCGGCCGCGCAGGACGGCCGGTTCGGCGACGAGCGCCAACTCGGGAAAGACGCCGGCGAAGGTGGCGAGCTGGGAGCGGAGGAAGCCGAAGGGGGCGCCGTCGGCGAGGTTGGCGGCGTAGAGGCCGCCGGGCCGCAGGACCCGGCGCACCTCGCGCGCGTACTCGACGGAGGTGAGGTGCGCGGGGACCCGCGAGCCGCCGAACACGTCGCCGACGATCAGGTCGGCCGAGGCGGCGGGCGCGGCCTCCAGCCAGCCGCGGGCGTCGGCGCCGTGCACGGTGATCCCCGAGGCGTCCGGCAGTGGCAGGTGAGCGGCGACCAGGTCGAGCAGGCCCCGGTCCGCCTCGACGACGTCCTGGCGCGAGCCGGGGCGGGTGACCGCGACGTACCGCGGCAGCGAGAGCCCGCCGCCGCCCAGGTGCAGGACGTCGAGGGGCTGCCCCTCGCCGGCGGCGCCGTCGACGACGTGGCCGAGGCGCCGCGCGTACTCGAACTCCAGGTGGGCCGGGTCGTCCAGGTCCACGTACGACTGCGGGGCGCCGTCGACCGTCAGGAGCCAGGCGCGCTCCCGGTCCACGTCGGGCATGAGGCGCGCGGTGCCCTGGTCGACCTCGCGGATGACGGGGATGTGCTCGTTCACGCCCTCATTGTGCCGGTCACCGGCCGGCGGGTGCCGGGGCGGGTCACAGGTGCCTGAGCGCCTCGCGGACGGAGAGCGGGGAGAGCCGGGAGGCGTGCGCGGCGACGAAGGCGCGGACCTCCGCGGGCGCGGTCTTGCCGTACTCGCGCAGGCTCCATCCGATCGCCTTGCGGAGGAAGAAGTCCGTGTCGGCGGCGCGGCGGAGGCAGTGGGCGAACAGCCGGTCGGCGTCGGTGGACTCCTTGAACCGGAGCTGGTGCAGGAGGGCGGTGCGGGCGACCCACAGGTCGTCGTCCTCGATCCACTCGTCCATGCGGGCCGCGAGGGAGGGTTCGGCGGCGACGAGCCCGCCGACGACGTGGGCGGCGAGGTGGTCGACCGTGTCCCACCAGGAGACGGTGGTGACGAGCCGGTGGGCGACCGGGAGGAAGTCCGGGGAGCAGCGCTTCACGTGGCGGCGGAGGTAGTCGACGGCGAAGTAGTGGTACTCGCGCTCGGGGAGGGCGAAGCAGCGCAGGGCGACGGCCGTGCAGTCGCGCTCGTCGGGGCGCGGGGTCCCGTCGAGGACGGTGCGGGAGAGGGCGCGGCGCTCGGGGGTGCGGATCCCCAGGAAGGGCGCCACGCCCTTCATGTACGCGACCATCTCCTGCGCCCTGAAGGGGTTTCCGGCGGCCGGGTAGAGCGTGGTGAGCCGCTCCAGGACGGTGTCGGCGAGGGCGCTGCCGGGGGGCGCGGTGTCGGTCATGGGGGTCTTTCGGCCATGGGGCGCTCCGGGCGGGCCCGGACGGACATGACGCACATTACGGCGATCATACGGACGCGTCCGTTACTCTCCCCGAATGCTCGCTCCCGCCCCCCGGCCGCCGGGCTCCCTGGCCGTCCGCTGCTCCCGGGCCCTGCTGTCGCCGCGCTCGCGGCTCTCCTTCCTGGCCCTGCTGCTGCTCGGCGCCGCGGCCCTCGTGGTGCTGTACGAGCCACAGCGGCTGCTCTCCTCGGGCTGGTCGCCGGAGGCGAACGGCGCCGGGGCGGTGCTGCTGTTCGGTCTCGCGTACGGGGTGTGCACGGCGGCCTTCGTGCCGCGGCCGGTGCTCAACCTGGCCGCGGGCGCCGTGTTCGGCTCCGCGTTCGGCCTGACCGCGGCGGTCGCGGGGACGGTGCTGGGCGCGGGGATCTCCTTCACCCTGGGCCGGTACCTGGGGCAGGACGCGCTGCGGCCGCTGCTGCGGGGACGCTGGCTGAAGGCGGCGGACGGCCAGCTGAGCCGGCACGGGTTCCGTTCGATGCTGGCGATCCGTCTGTTCCCCGGCGTGCCGTTCGCGGCCGCCAACTACTGCGCCGCGGTCTCCCGCATGGGGTACGTGCCGTTCCTCCTCGCGACGGCGCTGGGCACGGTGCCGAACACGACGGCGTACGTGGTGGCGGGCGCCCAGGCCGGTTCGCCGGGCTCCCCGGCCTTCCTCTTCTCGGCGGGGTTCATCGTGCTGTCGGGTCTCGCCGCCGCGGTGGTGGCGTGGCGCAAGCGGCACGGTCTGCGGGCGCCGGCTCCCGTCCCGGCCCCCGCGCCGGAGCGGGAGCCGGTGGGCACCGCGGGCTGACGCCGGCGGTCGGCCGCTACAGCGCCTCGACGATCATCGCGTTGGCGAGGCCGCCCGCCTCGCACATGGCCTGGAGGCCGTAGCGGGCGCCGCGGGCCCGGAGGGCGTGGACGAGGGTCGTGGCGATCCGGGTGCCGCTGGCTCCCAGGGGGTGGCCGAGGGCGATGGCGCCGCCGTGGACGTTGACCTTGGCCGGGTCGGCGCCGGTCTCCTGCTGCCAGGCGAGGACGACACTGGCGAAGGCCTCGTTGATCTCGAAGAGGTCGATGTCGTCCAGGGAGAGGCCGGTGCGGCGCAGCACCTTCTCGGTGGCGGGGATGACGCCGGTGAGCATGAGGAGCGGGTCGGAGCCGGTGACGGCGAAGCCGTGCAGCCGGGCGAGGGGCCGCAGGCCGAGCCGGCGGGCGGTCTCCGCCTCCATGACGAGCACGGCGGAGGCGCCGTCGTTGACGGGGCTGCTGTTGCCGGCGGTGACGGACCAGTCGATCTGCGGGAAGCGCGCGGCGAAGGCGGGGTCCTCGAAGGCGGGGCGCAGGCCGGCGAGGATCTCGGGGGTGGTCGTGGGGCGCACCGACTCGTCGCGGCGGACTCCCTCGTGAGGGACGACCTCGTCGCCGAAGAGCCCGGCCTCCCAGGCGCGGGCCGCCTTGGTGTGCGACGCGGTGGCGAACGCGTCCATGGCCTCGCGGGAGATCGACCACTTGGCGGCGATCAGTTCGGCGCTGACGCCCTGCGGGACGAGTCCCTCGGGGAAGCGCGCGGCGACGCCGGGCCCGAAGGGGTCGGCGCCCGGCGGCACGTTCGACCACATCGGGACCCGGCTCATGGACTCGACCCCGCAGGCGATGGCGATGTCGTACGACCCGGAGAGCACGCCCTGGGCGGCGAAGTGGACGGCCTGCTGGGAGGAGCCGCACTGGCGGTCGACGGTGGTGGCGGGCACGGAGTCGGGGAATCCGGCGCCGAGCCAGGCGTAGCGGGTGGTGTTCATGGCCTGCTCGCCGACCTGGTCGACGGTGCCGCCGATCACGTCGTCGACGAGGGCGGGGTCGATGCCGCTGCGTTCGACGAGGGCGCGCAGGGTGTGCGAGAGGAGGGCGACGGGATGGACGTGGGACAGGGCCCCGCCCGTCCTGCCCTTCCCCATGGGGGTCCGGACGGCTTCGACGATGACGGCGTCGCGCATGACAGCCTCCTGAGGGGGAGAAGTGGACCGACACTGGTGAGTAACGTAGCCGAGTGAGTTGGGTTTTCAAACCCACCGGGTTGGATTCCTGGACCCGCCCGCGCGGTGCCGGCTTAGGCTGGCCCCATGAAGGCTGCCCCCCGCCCCTGCTCGATCGCCGACACCCTCGCGCTCGTCGGCGAGAAGTACGCGCTGCTCGTCCTCCGCGAGATCTCGCTCGGCGTGCACCGCTTCGACCGGATCGCCCGCAACACCGGGGCGCCCCGCGACATCCTCACCGCCCGGCTGAAGCGGCTCGTCGAGGCCGGGATCGTGGAGAAGGTGCGCTACAGCGAGCGCCCGCCCCGCTTCGAGTACCGGGCCACGGCGGCCGGCGAGGAGCTCCAGCCGGTCCTGGTGACCCTGATGGCCTGGGGCGACCGCCACCTCAACCCGGACGACCGCCCGGTCGTCCTGGAGCACGACTGCGGCGAGGTGCTCAGCCCCCGGCTGGTGTGCGCGCACTGCGGGGGCGAGGCCGACCGGACGCGTCTCAGCCACCACGTGAGGTCACCCGGCTGGACGACGGCGGGGCCGGTGGACCCCGTCACGGACCCCGCCCGGGCCTGAGGGCCTCGCCGTCATCTTGGGAAGGTACGCTGCGCTCGACCTTCTGACCGCACACGTACATAACGGGACGGCCCTAGCCCCATGAGTTGGTTCGAATCGTTCATCCTCGGGCTCGTCCAGGGGCTGACGGAGTTCCTTCCCATCTCCTCCAGCGCGCACCTCCGTCTCACCGCGGCCTTCGCCGGATGGCACGATCCCGGCGCGGCCTTCACGGCGATCACCCAGATCGGCACGGAGACCGCTGTCCTCATCTACTTCCGCAAGGACATCGCCAGGATCGTCTCGGCCTGGTTCCGCTCGCTCACCGACAAGGCGATGCGGTCCGACCACGACGCCCAGATGGGCTGGCTGGTGATCGTCGGCTCGATCCCGATCGGTGTCCTCGGCGTCACGTTCAAGGACCAGATCGAGGGCCCCTTCCGCGACCTGCGGCTGATCGCGACCACCCTGATCGTCATGGGCATCGTCCTCGGCGTCGCCGACCGGCTGGCCGCGCGCGACGAGATCGGCGGACGTCACCGGGTCGTGCGCGAGCGCAAGACGCTCAAGGACCTCGGCGTGAAGGACGGCCTCATCTACGGCATGTGCCAGGCGATGGCCCTCATCCCCGGCGTCTCCCGCTCCGGCGCGACGATCTCCGGCGGTCTGCTCATGGGGTACACCCGCGAGTCCGCCGCCCGCTACTCGTTCCTGCTGGCGATCCCGGCGGTCCTCGCGTCCGGCGTCTTCGAGCTGAAGGACGCGGGCGAGGGGCACGTCTCCTGGGGGCCGACCATCTTCGCCACGATCGTCGCCTTCGCCGTCGGCTACGCCGTGATCGCCTGGTTCATGAAGTTCATCACCACCAAGAGCTTCATGCCCTTCGTGATCTACCGCATCCTGCTCGGCGTCCTGCTGTTCATCCTGGTCGGCACCGGCGTCCTGAGCCCGCACGCGGGCGAGTCGGCCGGCTGACCCGGCCTCAGTCCCGGTAGGGCACCCTGGCGATCTCCTCGATGCCGCCCAGGGTGCCCCACTCGTTCTTGCCGAGGCGGGACAGCGGGCGCATCAGCGCCATCTCGGGGTGGCCGTCGACGAGGACCGACTCCTCCACGGCCGCGTGCACGACCCGGCCGAAGACCACCGTCGAGTCGCCGATGCGCAGCGTGCTGTGCAGCTCGCACTCCAGGGCCACGGGCGACCCGGCGACCCGCGGCGGCTTGACGAGCAGGCTGGGCTCCCGCTCCACGCCGCAGGCGTCGAACTCGCTGACCCCTCGCGGGAAGTCCGTCGCCGTCGCGTTGATCTGCTCGAAGAGGCCCTGCGGGGCGAGGTTCACGACGAACTCCCCCGTCTCCTCCACGTTCCGCAGCGAGTCCTTGCGGCCCACCGACGTGAACTGGACGACCGGCGGCGTGACCGAGGCGATCGTGAAGAAGGAGTGCGGGGCGAGGTTGTCCGTCCCGTCGGCCGACGTCGTCGACACCCAGGCGATGGGCCGGGGCACGACCGTGGCGGTGAGCAGCCGGTAGAAGGTGGTGGCGTCGGTCTGACGGGGATCGATGTGCACGCGCATGTCCGACAGTATGACCGCGTCCCGTCCTGCCCCGCGCACGCCTCTTGGCCCTGCGGCCCCGCTGCCCGACACTGTGCCGATGACGCAGCGCGTGGACCTCGCGACCGTGATGGACCGTCTTGCCGTCGACGACCTGGTCTCCGGGTACGCGGCGGCCGTGGACGACGGCGACTGGACCGCCTACCGGGGGCTCTTCACCCCGGACGGCCGGGCCGACTACCGGGGTTCGGGAGGCGTCGAGGGACCGGCCGGCGAGGTGGCCGACTGGCTCGCCGAGACGATGACCCTCTTCCCGGTCCGCCAGCACCTCATCGTCAACCGGCTGGTCGTCTTCCGGTCGCCGGGCGGCTACCCGCAGCCGGGCGACGAGGCGTCGGTCCGCGCCGACTACGTCAACCCGATGCGCTTCTCCTCCGGCGAGGACTTCGTCTGCGGCGGGCGCTACGCCTTCACCGCGCGGCGCACCGCCGAGGGCTGGCGCCTGCGCTCGGTCGTCGTCGACGAGCGGTGGCGCCGCCTCTGAACGCCCGCCCCGGCGGCGGACGGACGCCCGGGTGGGCGCGCTCCGCCCCCCGGTCCGACGGGCCCGCGGAGCCCCGTCCGTCCGGAGCGCGGACACTGGAAGCAGCGACGGGAGGCACGTCATGCGCGCTCCGTTCACGAGCCGCCGCGGGAGCCGGGCCGGGGACGCGGGCCGCGCGGCGTCCGGGGCCCGCGGCGCGGGCCGCGCCGCGGGGCGTGCGGTGCTCGCCGTCGGCTGCGGGGCCCTTCCCGCGCTCGCCTTCCCCGCGCCCGGCCTGTGGTGGTGGGCGTACCTGGCACTGGTGCCCTGGCTGCTGCTGATCCGGACGGCGCCGGGGTTCCGGCGCGCCGGGCTCGACGGCTGGCTCGGCGGCCTCGGCTTCGTGCTGGCCCTGCACCACTGGCTGCTGCCGAGCCTGCACGTGTTCCTCTTCCCGCTCGCCGCGCTCCTCGGCCTGTTGTGGCTGCCGTGGGGATGGCTCGTGCGCGCGCTGCTCGGCGGCCTTCCGTCGGCGCCACGGGCCGCCGCCGCACTGCTCGCGGTGCCCTCGGGCTGGCTCGTGGTCGAGCTGGTCCGCTCCTGGGAGGGGCTCGGCGGCCCGTGGGGGCTGCTCGGGGCGAGCCAGTGGCAGGTGCCGGCCGCGCTGCGACTCGCCTCGGTCGGCGGGGTGTGGCTGGTGAGCTTCCTGGTGGTGGCCGTGAACACGGCGGTCGTCCTGCTGGTGGCGAGACCGCGTGCCGTCGGGTTCGCGGGCCTCACCGCGTGCGCGCTGGTGACGGCGACCGCGGCCTGGGGCGTGCCGGTGCCGCGCGAGACCGGGACGGTACGGGTCGCCCTGGTGCAGCCGGGGGTGTTCGAGGGCAGGCAGGGGCCCGAGCGGCGCCTGGCCCGCGCCGAGGAGCTGACCCGCGCGCTCGCCGGCCGGCAGCTCGACCTGGTGGTCTGGGGCGAGAGCGGCGTGGGCGCCGACCCCACGGGCGACCCGGTGCTCGTGGCCCGGCTCACCGCGCTGTCCCGGGCGGTCGACGCGCCCCTCCTGGTGAACGTGGACGCGCGGGGGGCCGACCGGCCCGGCATCCGCAAGAGCGCCGTCCTGGTCGGACCGGAGGGCCTCACGGGCGACCGCTACGACAAGATGCGGCTGGTCCCCTTCGGCGAGTACGTCCCGGCCCGCGGCGTGCTCGGCTGGGTGACGTCGGCCGGCCGGGCCGCCGAGGAGGACCGTCGGCGCGGGACCGAGCCCGTCGTCATGACGCTGCCGGCCCGCGGGGCGGGCGGTGCGGAGCTGCGGGTCGGGCCGCTGGTCTGCTTCGAGTCGGCCTTCCCCGACATGAGCCGTCACCTGGCCCGCGAAGGCGCCGCGCTCCTCGTGGTGCAGTCCTCCACCAGCACCTTCCAGAACAGCTGGGCGCCCGCCCAGCACGCCTCCCTCGGGGCCCTGCGGGCGGCCGAGACGGGCCGCCCCGTCGTCCACGCGACGCTCACCGGGATCAGTGCCGCGTACGGTCCCGACGGCCGGCCGGCCGGTCCCTCGCTGGGAACCGGGGCGAGCGCCGCCGTCGTGCGCGAACTGCCCCTGTCGGGGACGACGACGCTCTACGTCCGGTGGGGCGACTGGCCCGTGTACGGCGCGCTCGTGGTGGTCGGCGCGGTCTGCGCCGCCGGAGCCGCCGGTGCGCTCAGGACGCCTGCGCCAGCGCCTCGCGCACCACGCGCTCGCACAGCTCGTGGGTGAGGAGGGCGTCGCGGGCGCTGAGGACCCGGCCCTCGCGCACGGCGTCGAGGAAGGAGAGGACGGCCTGCTCGATGCCGCGCTGCCGGGCCACCGGCACCCAGTCCCCGCGCCGGCGCACGGTCGGCTGGCCCTTGTGGTCGATCACGTCCGCGAGGTTGAGCACCTGCCGCTTGGTGTCCTGGCCGGAGACCTCCAGGACCTCCTCCGTGGAGCCGTTCATCCGGTTCATCATGCCGAGGGCGGTGAAGCCGTCGCCGGAGAGCTGGAGCACGACGTGGTGCATGAGCCCCTCGCGGACGCGGGCCCGCACGTCGACGTGCTCGATCTCGCCGGGGAGGAGGAAGCGCAGCGTGTCGACGACGTGGATGAAGTCGTCGAGGACCAGGGTGCGGGGGTCCTCGGGAAGGCCGACCCGGTTCTTCTGCAGCAGGATCAGGTCCCTCGGGTGCTCCAGGCACTGGGCGTAACTCGGCGCGAGACGACGGTTGAAGCCGACGGCGAGGGAGACCGAACGCTTCTCGGCGAGCTCCACGATCCGCTCGGAGTCGGCGTAGGCGTAGGCGAGGGGCTTGTCGACGTAGGTGGGCACCCCGGCGTCCAGGAGCCGGCCGGCGATCTCCGCGTGCGCGGCGGTGGAGGCGTGGACGAACGCGGCGTCGATCCCGGCGGAGAGCAGCGAGTCGAGGTCCCCGTGGCGCCGCGCGGCGGGCAGGTGCAGGGTGTCGGCCACCCGGTCCAGGGTCGCGCGCGTCCGGGTCTGCAGGTGGAGTTCGACCCCGGGCAGGGTGGCGAGGACGGGGAGATAGGCCTTCTGCGCGATGTCGCCGAGTCCGATGCAGCCAACCTTCACGGGGTCTCCCTTGTCGTCGTTCACCGGCCGCGGTCGGCCGGGCCGTTCGCGCTGGTCAGCTTACGCGGGGCAGGGCCGCGGT
Organism: Streptomyces sp. NPDC104202; assembly: GCF_055584185.1. NCBI lineage: Bacteria > Bacillati > Actinomycetota > Actinomycetes > Kitasatosporales > Streptomycetaceae > Streptomyces > Streptomyces sp. NPDC104202. The sequence goes on from NZ_JBVJMN010000075.1 coordinate 12,958, forward strand.
CCCGGCGGCCCCGGGTTCCCCGACGGGCGGGCGCCAGTCGCAGATCCCGTCGAAGCCGCGCAGGACGAGGCCGGGTCCGAGTCGGGAGGCGGCTGCGACGAGCGCGGTGCGCAGGGCGACGGCGGGGCGGGCGGAGAGCATCGTGACGGCCCCGGTGCGGGCGGCCTTGCGGACGAGGGCGGTGGTGCGCGGGAGCCGGTCGGCGGTGTACGCGGCGAGCGCGCGGCTCGGCACGAAACCCGGTGCGGAGCGGGCGTGGTGGGCCAGGACGACCGCATCCTCGACGGCCTGGTTCCCGCCCTGCCCGAGGCTCGGCATCATCGCGTGCGCGGCGTCGCCGAGGAGGGCGACGCGGCCCCGGTGGAAGGCGGGCAGCGGGTCGGGCAGGTGGTGGACGTCGTGCCGCAGCACTCCGTCGGGGGCGACGCCGGCGAGGATCTCGGGGACGGGGTGGTGCCAGTCGCCGAAGAGGCGCAGCAGTGCGGCGCGCTCGTCGTCGGGCGCGTGGCCGCCCTCGGGGGCCCGGGCCATCGCGTACGCGTAGACCCGGCCGTCCTGGAGGGGCTGGCTGCCCCACAGCCGGCCGGCGCCCCAGGTCTCGTGGGGGGCGAAGGGGCGTGCGGGGGCGGGGACGACGACGCGCCAGCTGGTGCTGCCGGAGTAGCGGGGGCCGGGGTGGCCGGGGAAGAGCGCGCGGCGGGTCGCGGAGTGGATGCCGTCGGCGGCCAGGACGAGGTCGGCCTCCAGCTCGCCGGGGAGCCCCGCCCCGGAGTCCGCGAGGGCGACGCGGGCGGGGTGGCGGTCGTCGCCGGGGTCGGTGACGGTGGCGGTGACGCCGGTGCGGACGGCTCCTTCGGGGAGGGCCGAGGCCAGGATCTCGACGAGGGTGGCGCGGTGCAGCAGCACGAGGGGCCCGCCGAAGCGGGCGGCGGCGGCCCGGGAGTCGGTGCGGGCGAGCCAGCGGCCGCCGGGGGTGCGCATGCCGCCGTCGCCCTGCCAGGCGGCGAGGGCGCGGACGCGGTCGCCGAGCCCGATGACGTCGAGGGCGCGCTGGGCGTTGGGCGCGAGGGCGATTCCGGCGCCGACGGGGGTGAGGGCGGCGGCACGTTCGAGGACGGTGACCCGCCAGCCGTTCCTGCTCAGGGCGACGGCGGCGGTGAGTCCGCCGATGCCGGCTCCGACGACGACGGCGCGGTGCTGTTCCATGGCTGCTCCCGGATCCGGTCACTACAGGTGTAGTGAGTCCGACGCCCCGACCGTACTACAGCTGTAGTGGCCGGGGTAGGGGGCGGCTGTAGGTTGTCCCCATGAGCCCCGCCCCCGCCGGACCCCCGGCCCCGGAGTCCCCCGCCTCCCGCGCCGAGCGGATCGGCGACGCCGCCCTCGGCCTCCTCGTCGAGCGCGGGATGCGCGGCCTCACCCACCGCGCCGTGGACGAGCGGGCGGGGCTGCCCCAGGGATCGACCTCCAACCACGCCCGCACCCGCCAGGCCCTCCTGGAGGCGGCCGTACGGCGCCAGGTGGAGCGGGAGTCCGAGGTCCTCACCCCGCACGGGATGCCGGGACCGGACGGCGGCGACGACGCCCTCGTCGACGCGCTCGCCCTCGCCCTGCACCGCTACCTCACCGACCACCGCTCCCTGCTGGTCTCCCGGTACGAGCTGGCGCTGGAGGCGACCCGCCGCCCCGAACTGCGCGCGTTCTTCGACGCGGCCGGTTCGGCCTTCCGCACGCCGCTGGTCGCGATGATGACCGCCGCAGGCTCGCCCGAGCCCGAGCGGCACGCATTGTCCCTGGTCGCCTGGTGCGAGGGCCTGATGTTCTCCTGCGCGGTCGGCTCCTTCCACGCGTCGGTGCCCAGCCGCGCTCAGCTGCGGACCGGGTTCGACGAGTTGCTCCGCGGCATGCTCGCCGGCCGGACTGCGCGGCAGAGCTGACGGAGGCGCCGGCGCGCGGCCGCCGGGAAGGCACCCCCGGCCGATCCGCAATTGCGTGGCGCGGCCCGCGGACCTGGGGGACGATGCCGCGCATGACCACCGAACGCACCGACACCGCCACCCGCGTCGACCCGTCCACCACCTCCGGCGAACGCGAGGCGCTGGAGCAGTGGCTCGACTTCCACCGCGCCACCCTCGCGCAGAAGTGCCAGGGCCTGGACGACGCCCGGCTGCGCACCCCGGCCGCCCCGCCCTCGGACCTCAACCTGCTCGGCCTGGTCCGGCACATGGCCGAGGTCGAGCGCGGCTGGTTCCGCCGCGTCCTGGCCGGCGAGGACGCGCCCTGGATCTACTCGACCGAGGAGGACCCCGACGGGGACATCCACGCCTCCGCCGAGGACACCTACGCGGAGGCCCACGCCACCTGGCAGGGCGAGATCGCGCGCGCCCGCACCCTGGCCGCCGGCCGCGGCCTCGACGACACAGGGGTGGGCGAGCACCGCTCCGGCGAGAGCTTCAACCTCCGGTGGATCTACCTCCACATGATCGAGGAGTACGCCCGCCACAACGGCCACGCGGACCTGATCCGGGAGCGGATCGACGGCGCGACCGGCGACTGACCGGCCACGACGGGCGGCCGGCCGCGACGGCGTTCCGGCAGCGGGCGGGAGCCGGCGCGGGGAGGCCGCGCCGGGGCGACCCACGCAGGGAACCGGCCGCGCGCGCCGACCGGCGCCGCCCGGCCGGTCAAGGGCGTGCCGCCGCCGACACCCGTGCGGGGCATTCCCCGCCGGTAGGGGCGCGAAGATCGCCGTCGGGACAGCAGAGTGGCGCGGGTGCATGGAACCCGAACCACAGCGAAGATCCTGGTCGGGGCGGCGGTCGCCGCCCTGGCGGGCTGCGTCTCGGTGGACGCGCCGCCGACGGCGCCCGTCCCCGCGCCCGCGGCGGAGACCGTACGGCCCGCCCGGCAGGTGGCTCCGCAGATCGTCGAGGGCCCGGCCCTCGACGCCCTCGAAGCGGCGCTGCCCGCCGCTCCCCCGGCCGCGGCGCCCCGCGGGAGACCGGAGCGGGGCGCGCAGCGCAGGGCGACCGCACCGCGGCCGCCCGAGGCCCCCCGTCCGGTCTCCGTGCCCCCTCGGGAGCGGGGCCCGCTCCCGACGGCCGGACCGCTGCCGGCCCGGCTGCCGGATCTCACCGCGCTGCCGGAGGTCCCGCCCGTCTCCCGCGACGACCTCTGCGCGCTGGGCGAGCGGTACGGCGGCTGGGACGCCCGGAGCGAACCCACGAGGATCTGCCGGGGCGTCCAGGGCCGGTGACCCCGGGCCGGGAGGTGTCCGCGGGGCCCGTTCCGCCCCGGCCCCTCACTCGCCCCGCAGCCGCAGCTCCAGCCGCTCGATCGCGGCCCGCACCCCGTTGCCGTAGCCGTCGTCGTCGAGGGTCTCCGCGGCCCTCCGGGCCCGGTCCAGGTGGACCCGCGCGGCGTCGGGACGGCGGAGCTTGACGTAGTCGGCGGCGAGGTTCAGATGGAGCGAGGGGTAGAGCGCCCGCAGCGCGATCGCCGAGCCGTGGGCGGCGAGCCGCTCCCCGGCGAGTTCCTCGGCCGCGCCCAGCGCCCGGAGGTCCCAGGCCAGCTCGGTGTCCGGGTCGTCCTGGGCGTCCGCCATGTAGTGCGCGAGGGTGGCCCGGTGGAGCGGGTCGCCGTCCGGGCCGATCTGCTGCCAGAGCAGCCCGAAGCGGTTCCGGGCCTCCTCGGGGTCCCCGCCGTGGAGCAGCATCAGGGCCTGCCCGATCCTGGTCATGACCCCGTCGTCCGACACCTGCTGCTGCTCGGTCACGCGCACTCCACCCGGTCGTCCACTGGGAGGCACGACGCTAGCCGCCCCCGGCCCGGATCGGTCCGAGGCTCAGCCGAGGTCCGGGATGCGCCAGTCGATCGGCTCGTGTCCCTGGGCCGCGACGGCCGCGTCGATCTGGGTGAAGGGCTGCGAGCCGAAGAACTTCTTCGCCGAGAGCGGCGAGGGGTGGGCGCCCTTCACGACGACGTGCCGCTCCTCGTCGATGAGGGGCAGCTTCTTCTGCGCGTAGTTGCCCCAGAGGACGAAGACGGCGGGGTCGGGGCGGGAGGCGACGGCGGTGATGACCGCGTCGGTGAACTTCTCCCAGCCCTTGCCCTTGTGCGAGTTCGCCTCGCCGGCCCGGACCGTCAGCACGGCGTTGAGCAGGAGGACGCCCTGCTCGGCCCAGGGCATCAGATAGCCGTTGTCCGGGATGGGGTGGCCGAGCTCGGCCTGCATCTCCTTGTAGATGTTCCGCAGGGAGGGCGGGGTCTTCACACCGGGCCGGACGGAGAAGCAGAGACCGTGTCCCTGGCCCTCGCCGTGGTAGGGGTCCTGACCGAGGATCAGGACCTTCACCTTGTCGTACGGGGTGGCGTCGAGGGCGGCGAAGACCTCGTCCTTCGGCGGGAAGACCGGCCCGCCGGCGCGCTCCTGCTCGACGAACTCGGTGAGCTGCGCGAAGTAGGGCTTCTGCAGCTCCTCGCCGAGGACGCCTCGCCAGGAGTCGGGCAGCATGCTGGTGTCGGTCACGGTCAACAACCTCCGGTGGACGGTTCCTGTCTCTCCGTCCGAGAACCTACCGGGGGCCACTGACAGCGGCCCCCGCAGGTCGTCTACCAGCTCGCCCGGCGGTACAGCTCCCAGAGCTGCATGACCGTCTGCGGGTCGAGCGCGCGCTCGCCGCCGCCGATGTCCTCGCCGGCCGCGATGTAGAGCTTGCCCTGCCACAGCGGCAGCAGACGGACGTCCTGGACCATGATCTCCTGGGCCTCGACGAACTCGTCCGTCACGGTCCCGCGGTCGCTGTCACGGCGGGACTTCGGCAGCAGCTCGTTGGTGATCCGCGGGCTGACGTACGGCGTGCCGAGGACGTTCTCCCTGCCCACGAACGGGGCGACGAAGTTGTCCGGGTCCGGGAAGTCCGGGAACCAGCCGCGGCCGAAGACCGGGTACTGGCCCTGCTGGTAGCCCTCCTGGAACTCCGTCCAGGGCTTGCCCTTCAGGGTGATCTTGAAGAGGCCCTGCTCCTCCAGCTGCCGCTTGAGCTCGGCGAACTCGGCGGCGGTCGAGGAGCCGTACCGGTCGGTCGTGTACCAGAAGGTCAGCTCGACGGGCTCGTCGATGCCGGCGTCCCGCAGGATCTTCTTGGCCTTGGCCGCGTTGGGCGAGCCGAAGCGGTCGAAGAACTTGGTGGTGTGAGCGGCGATGCCCTTGGGCACCATGGAGTACAGCGGCTCGGCGGTGCCCTGGTAGACCTTGTTCACCAGCTCGTCGCGGTCGACGAGCTGGGCGATCGCCTTGCGGACGGGGAGCTTGGCGACCGTGGGGTCCTGGGCGTTGAAGACGAGGTAGCGGATGTCGGCGCCGGTGGACTCGACGAGCTGGAGGCCCTTGTTCTCGGGGGCGTCCTCCTGGAGGGCGACGACCTCCTCGGCGGTGAGGCCGCGGTAGGTGGCGTCGATCTCGTCCTTCCGGAGCGCGGCGACCATGGCGTCGGAGTCGTCGAAGTACTTGATCGTCGCGCCGCCGTTCTTGCGGTCGGCGAATCCCTTGTACGTCGGGTTCTTGGTGAGCTCCGCGACCTTGCGCTCCTCGTAGGAGTCGAGGACGTAGGGGCCGGAGCCGGTGACCTTGCCGTCCTTGCGGAGCTTGTCCGCCGGGTAGTCGGCCGGGTCCACCAGGGACATGGCGGGGGTCGCCAGGACGTACGGGAAGGTGGCGTCCGGCTTGTTCAGCCGGAAGACGACCGTGCGGTCACCGATGGTCTCGATCTTGTCGAGGGAGCCCAGCATCCCGTTGGGGCCGCCCTCCTGGTCGATCTTCCGGATGCGCTCGATCGAGTACTGCACGGCCTTGGCGTCCAGCTTGTGGCCGTTGGAGAACGTGAGTCCCTCGATCAGCTTGCACTCGAAGACCCGGCTGGAAGTGTCGGAGAACTTGCAGTCGGCGGCGTCCGACTGCGGCGTCGTACTGCCGGTCGGGAAACTCACCAGGGTCTGGAACACATTCCGGAAGAGCTCCCAGGAATTGTCCCAGGCGGCGGCCGGATCAAGCGTGGAGGGAGAACTCGTCGTACCGATGACGATTCTCTGATCCCCGGCGGAATCACTGTCCGAGAAGACACCGCATCCGGACACCAGGGATATGGACACAAGGGCTGCAGCGGCCTGCAGACTGGTCCGGTTGAACACGTGCACGCTCCTCGTTCAGCCAGGGGTCGGCCGACGATACCGCAGCACCCCGTCAGGTCAATGTTCGAGCCTGACGGGGCACTTGAGGCATTCGACGTATAACCGGGTTCAATCCGGACACGAAATCCGGAAAGTGTCCGGTTATCGGTCACCCGACTCCGGCGTTCAGGAAAATCCCGCCGTCGACGACGAGCGTCTGGCCGGTGATCCACTCGGACTGGGACGAGGTCAGGAAGGCGGCCGCGCCGCCGATGTCCTCGGGCTCGCCGAGCCGGCCGAGCGGGTACGAGGCGGCCGCCTCCGCCTCCCGGCCCTCGTAGAGCGCCTGCGCGAATTTCGTCTTCACGACGGCCGGGGCGATCGCATTGACCCGGACCAGCGGCGCGTATTCGTGTGCCAATTGCAGAGTGAGGTTGACCATCGCGGCCTTGCTCATTCCGTATGCGCCGATGAAGGGCGAGGCGGAGACGCCCGCGATGGAGGCGATGTTCACGATCGCCCCGCCGTGCTCCTTCTGCCAGGCGTGCCAGCTGCGCTGGGCGAAGCCGAGCGCGGAGACCACGTTCGTCTCGAAGACCTTGCGGGCCACGCCCAGGTCGAGATCGGCGATGGGGCCGAAGACCGGGTTCGTCCCCGCGTTGTTGACCAGGAAGTCCAGCCGGCCGAAGCCGTCCATCGCCGCCTCGACGGCGGCCGCCTGGTGGGCCTCGTCGTGCGCCTTGCCGGGGACGCCGATCGCCCGGTCGGCGCCGAGCCTCTCGACGGCCTCCTTGAGGGCCTCCTCGCCGCGTCCCGTGATGACGACCCGGTCGCCGCGGGCGACCAGCGCCTCGGCGACGCCGTACCCGATGCCCCGGCTCGCGCCGGTGACGAGGGCGACCTTGCCGGAGAGCTCCGGCCGTGCGTTCGCGGTCATGTCCGCCTCCTCCTCTCGCTGCTTCCCGTACGTCAGTTGAGCGGGCCGCCGGCCACGTACATGACCTGGCCGGAGACGAAGCCGGCGTCGTCGCCCGCGAAGAAGGCGATCGCGTGGGCGACGTCCTCGGGGCGGCCGACCCGCTGGACCGGGATCATGGAGGCGGCGGCGGCCTGGAACTCCTCGAAGCCCATGCCGACGCGCTCCGCGGTCTGGGCGGTCATCTCGGTGACGATGAAGCCCGGGGCGACGGCGTTGGCGGTGATGCCGAACTTGCCGAGCTCCTTGGCGAGGGTCTTGGTGAGGCCCTGCAGACCGGCCTTGACGGCCGAGTAGTTGGCCTGGCCGCGGTTGCCGAGCGCCGAGGAGGAGGACAGCGACACGATCCGGCCGAAGCCCGCGTCCACCATGTGCTTCTGGCAGGCCTTCGACATCAGGAAGGCGCCCTTGAGGTGCACGTTCATGACGAGGTCCCAGTCGGACTCGCTCATCTTGAAGAGCAGGTTGTCGCGGAGCACGCCCGCGTTGTTCACGAGGATCGTCGGCGCCCCGAGCTCGGCGGCGATCCGCGCGACGGCGGCCTCCACCTGCGCGCTGTCGGAGACGTCGCAGCCGACCGCGAGGGCGGTGCCGCCCGCGGCGGTGATCTTCTCGACGGTGTCCTTGCAGGCCGCCTCGTCGAGGTCGAGGACGGCGACGGCGCGGCCCTCGGCCGCCAGGCGGAGCGCGGTGGCGGCCCCGATGCCCCGTGCGGCACCCGTGACGACGGCTACGCGCTGCTCGGTGGTGGACATGCTTGGTTCTCCTCGCCCTTGGATCGTCCCTGGTCGCGGCCGAACCGGTCGCGCGCTCCTGCGTCCCGCACATGAGCGACCGCTTAGTATCGTCCGCAGAACGAGACGCTAGAAGCCCTGGCACCCGGTGTCAACGGCCCACCGGGTGCACCAGGTCACTCTCCGTCCCCGGGCGCGCGCCCTCAGCGCACCAGCAGGTCGAGGAGGCGCTCCACCTCCGCCTCGGGGTCGGCGGTGAGCCCCGTGTGCACGGGCCCCGGCTGCACCACCGTGGAGCGCGGTGCGATCAGCCAGCGGAACCGCCGGCCGGCGTCGTCCCGGGCCGCCTGGCCCGCCGCGTCGCCGCCCAGGCAGACGCCCTCGACGGCACGCAGTGCGGCCCGCACGCCGGTCACGTCGGCGGCCGGGTCGAGCACCGACAGCTTGGCCTCGTCCAGGTGCGTGCGGGCGGCCACGAACGAGCGGGCGCGGCAGTAGACGACCACGCCCGCGTTGAAGCACTCGCCGCGCTCGACCCGCGGCACCACGCGCAGCAGCGCGTACTCGAAGACATCGCGGTCGGTCACGTGGTGCTGTCCTTCTCGGTGGAGTGCGCGCGGGGCGCGAGGCGCTCGGCGAGCCAGCCGGGCGGCTGCTGGGGCCTGTTCTCGGTGCGCGGGCCGAGCGTGATCCGCTCGTGGATGGTGGCGGCGCGCGGCAGCAGCGCGTCGACGTAGGCGGCCCGCACCTCGTCCGGTCCGGCGAAGCCCGGCTCGTCGACCAGCCACTCGTCGGGGACGTCGGCGGCGACCTCCTCCAGGAGGGCGCGGGTGACGAGCGGCGCGAGTTCGGCGGCGGCCGTCGCCACGTCCGGGGCGAACGGGGCGAGGGCGTGGTCCGAGGCGTCGTAGGGCTTGGCGGCGGACGCCTGCGCGCCCGGCCAGTTGTGGTGCCAGATCATCGTGGCACCGTGGTCGATGAGCCACAGCTCGCCGTGCCAGACGAGCATGTTCGGGTTCCGCCAGGACCGGTCGACGTTGTTGATCACCGCGTCGAACCAGACGACCCGGCCGGCCTCCCGGGAGTCGACCTCGTAGGCCAGCGGGTCGAAGCCGAGCGAGCCCGGCAGGAAGTCCATGCCCAGGTTGAGGCCGCCGCTCGCCTTGAGCAGCTCCTGCACCTCCTGGTCGGGTTCCGACAGCCCGATGACCGGGTCCAGCTGGAGGGTGACGAGCTCCGGAACCCGCAGGCCGAGGCGGCGCGCGAGCTGCCCGCAGACGACCTCGGCGACCAGGGTCTTGCGACCCTGGCCGGCTCCGGTGAACTTCATGACGTAGGTGCCGAGGTCGTCGGCCTCGACGATGCCCGGGAGCGAGCCGCCCTCACGCAGCGGCGTCACATACCGGGTCGCAGTGACTTCGGTGAGCATCCGGCCAGGCTAACCGCCGCTCGGCACGGGCGGTGACGGCCTGCCGGGGTGGCCCGGCCCGCCGTCCGCCGCCGCGCCGCCATCGCCGGCCGACGCGCCCCCCGTCGCGGTCAGGCCCGACAGGTCCGAGCCGTCGGTCAGGCGCCCCGTGAGGCGCACGGGACCCTCCCCGTCGGCCCTGGCGGCCAGCACGGGCCCCTGTCCGGTGGCGGAGACCGCGCCCCCGGCGGTCACGCCCACGACGTGGCGGCTGCCCGCGGCGAGGAAGTAGCGCGTGCCCGAGGGCGCCGTCCAGTAGCCCCCGGCGAGCACGTGCTGGCCGAAGCGGCTGCACGCCGCCGTGTCCGCGACCTCGGCCACCCGGCGCCAGGCCGGGACCTCGAACGACAGGGCCACCCGGCCGCCGCCCTCCCAGGTGTCCGCGCGGGTGCACACCCACACGGCCCGGCCGGCCCGTTCGGGCAGGGCCTGCTCGGCGTACTCCCAGCGGTTGACCGCGCGGACGCCGGTGCCGTGCAGCCCCGCGAGGGAGCAGGCGGAACGGGCCCAGGCGGCGAGGCCGCGGGCACCGGTCGCCTCGCGCGGCGCGCGCGCCGGAGCGCCCGCGCCCGGCGGGGGCGTCCACGTCAGGTGGACCGGGGTGAGCTCCCCGAGGTCGGCCAGGAGGAAGGCGTGATCCTCGACGATCCGGGTGGAGGAGCGCAGTTGGAGCGCGGTCGTCCGGGGGCAGGAGGCCGCCGCGGCCGGGGCGCCGTCGTAGGGCACGGGCGCGGTGACGCCGTCCGGGTCGACCGCGAGGGGGCCGGCGGCGGTGCCGGGCGAGCCGAGGTCCCGGGTGCCGGCCTCGGCGATCCAGGGCGCGAGGAGGAACCGGGTCCCGGACCCGGTGCGGCCGACGACGACGGCCGCGCCGGTGGTGACGTCCGCGTCGTCCGCCCGTGCGAGGTCCAGGACGGCGGGCCCCCGGCCGTCGCCGGGTTCGGCGTAGCGGGCGAGGCGCCGGCCGTCGTGCAGCAGGACCACGGCCGTGTCGTCGACGGTGCCCGCGAAGAGGAGACGGGGCGGGTCGGCGGGCGGCGAGGTCGGCGTCCCGGGGGTGGCCGTCAGGCGGGCGCCGCCGGCTGCGCCCTTTCCCCAGGCGGCGAGGGCGCGGCCCAGCAGGGCGGTGTCCCCGGTGCGGGGTCCCCGGGCCGGCCAGGCCGTGAAGTCGACCCGCGCGGTGTCGGCCCAGCGGTCGGCGGGCGCGCGGACCAGGGCGGCGGGGTCGAGGGAGGGTACGGAACCGGCGACGGAGACGGTGCCGACCGGTCCCGCGGGCTCCCCGTCCAGTGCGGACCGGAGCCCTCCGGTGGCGACGGTGGCGGTGGCGGCGAGCAGCAGGGCTCCCGCGAGTGCGGCGAGCCGCCCGTGTCTGCTGCGACGCAGGAGGTCGGTGGGGCGGGTCTGGACGGTGCACGGGTCGAACTCGGCGCTGCGGAGCAGTCGTTCGACGTCGGTGCCGGAGCCGGCGACGATCCGGTCCGCACCGCGCAGGGCGGCGGAGGGCTCCGCGACGCCGGCCGAGGCGAGGAGGCGCGCCACCGCGTCCTCGGTGAGGTGTTCGAGGGTACGGAGGGCGAGGGCGGCCCGGACCTCCGGCGACGTCCCGGCGAGCGCCCGGTCGAGGGCGAGTTCCTCGGTGCCGCCGGCCCGGGGGAAGAGCCGGAGCCCCAGCACGAGGGGCAGGGGCGCCAGCGCCGCGTACCGGCGGGTCGGATGGAGGGCCGCCCTGACCACGGTGGCCCGGAGCCATGCGTGGGCGGGCCGTTCGCTCCCGCGCTGTCCGGGGACGGCGGGCCCGGGCGGCGCGGCCGGGGGGTCCGCCTCCGGAGTGCCCGGGGGCACGGCGCCGGTCGGTGCGGGGTCCGGCGTCCCGGTGCGGGACGTCTCCGGTCCGCTCCGCCGGGCGGCGGCGGGGAGGGCGCGCTGCACGAGGGTGTGGGCCGTCAGGACGCGGCGGTGGCGGCCCAGCGCGGGCGGCAGGATCAGATAGGCGAGCCGGACCAGCCCGGAGTAGTTCTCCACGAGCGCGGCCTCGGCGGCCTCCCGGGCGGGGCGGCGGTCGGATATCGAGATGTCGTGGGTCGAGTGGCGGGACAGCATGACCGTCCAACGAGTCCGGGGGCCGCGGCGTCACGTCGGACCTGTGGCCGTACGACTCCCCGTGAGCGGTACGCCGGGGCCTGGGGGCGCGGCGGGGGGGGGGGGGGGGGGGGGGGGGGGGGGGGGGGGGGGGGGGGGGGGGGGGGGGGGGGGGGGGGGGGGGGGGGGGGGGGGGGGGGGGAGGGGTGGGGGGGGGGGGGCGCCCCCCCCCCCCCCCCCCCCCCCCCCCCCCCCCCCCCCCCCCCCCCCCGGCCCCGGCTCTGCCCCGGTCCCCCGGTGGACCCTTACTTGGGCATCAGGACGGTGTCGACGATGTACACGGTGGCGTTGGCCGTGGGGACGTTGCCGCAGACGACCTTGGAGGTGGCGTTGACCGTGTAGTCCTCGCCGGAGCCCTTGGTGGTGACCGTGCCGGTCTCCAGGGTCGGGAAGCTGCCGTTCTCCAGCTGCTTCGGCGTCAGCTTCTGCCCGACCACGTGGTACGTGAGGATCTTGGTCAGCGTCTCCTTGTCGGCGAGGACCTTGTCCAGGTCGGCCTTCGGGATCTTGGCGAAGGCGTCGTTGGTCGGCGCGAAGACGGTGATGTCCTTGGCGTTGTTCAGCGTGTCGACCAGACCGGCCTTCTTCACCGCGGCGACCAGCGTGGACAGGGCGGGGTTGTTCGAGGCGGCCGTGGCCACCGGGTCCTTGGCCATGCCGTCGAAGGAGCCGGCACCGTCCTTCGGGACGGACGCGCAGGCCGGCCCGAACGGGCCGTCGGCGGGCATGTCCGTCCCGGTCGACGGCGTGTTCGCCGGAGCGCTGGACGCCGACGCCTCGGAACCGGCCTCGGCCTTGGTGTCCGCGCCGGAGTCCGAGCACGCGGCGAGGGCGAAGGGCAGCACGGTCGCGGCGGCCGCGGCGACGGCGGCACGGCGGAGGCGGAGAGCGTTCATGAGGAGGAACCCCTTGGATCGGATGCGCGGCGGGACCGCGCACGGTGAGGAAGGACGAACGACCACCCCGGCCGGGAGTGTGACGACGTGTCCGGACCGCCGGCGGGAAGTCCCGCCCGTGGCCCTGGTGTCGTGGGTGTTTCGGTTCCCGGGGCCGCCCGGATGGGTCTCTCACCCGATCGAGTGAAGAAAAGGTCCGCGCTAGGGTCTGGGGGTGCTTCCGCGGACCCTCCTCACCAGCCGTTCCCTCGCCGACGCCGCCCTCCTCTCCCACACGGAGCAGGGCCGCGCGTGGCCCCTCCTGGTGTGGGCGCCGGGACCGGGCGTCCGGATGGTGTCGAGCGCCGTCCTCGGCGGGGGCATCGGCGAACGGGCCTGGGTGCTGAACGCCCAGGTGCCTCCCGGCTACGGCCGCCTCGACCCGGTCGCCCACCTCCGCGACCTGGCCTCCGGGGCGGGGCTCGACGGCACCGGCGTGGGGCTCATGACGGCGGCCTCGGTCGCGGACCGGCGCCACGCGGCGGACGGCGGCGCCGAGGCCCTGGTCACCGCCGGCATCGGGGTACGCGGCTGGGCCGCCGCGCCGGGGGCCGGGGACGTCGCGCCGCCGCGCCCGGGAACGATCAACATCATCGTGTCGCTGCCCGTGCCGCTCACCGACGCCGCCCTGGTGAACGCCGTCGCGACGGCCACCGAGGCCAAGACGCAGGCGCTCGTCGAGCTGGGCGCGGACGCCTCCGGCACCCCCACGGACGCGGTCTGCGTCGCCGCCCCGTCGCCCGCCGCGGCCGGGGACGGTCCCGTCGGGCCGGGCCCCGAGTCGTTCGCCGGGCCCCGCTCCCTCTGGGGCGCGCGGCTCGCCCGCGCGGTGCACCGGGCGACCCTGGCGGCCTGCGCGGACCTGCTCGCGGCGGAGCGGCGGTGAGGCTCCCCGCCCTCGCATCGTTCGTGCGTCGTAACCTGGCCACATGTCCGACTCCGCGCACGGCCTGACGACCGGGGCGGTGGCCCGCCGCCTCGGGGTGTCGCCGACCACCCTGCGCTCCTGGGACCGGCGGTACGGCATCGGCCCCGCGGCGCGGGAGGACGGCCGCCACCGGCGGTGGGCCCCGGCCGACGTCGCGGCGCTGGAGGAGATGTGCCGGCTCACGGCCTCGGGCGTGCCGCCCGCGGAGGCCGCCAGGACGGCCCGGCGGGCACGCGTCGGCCCGGCCGACGAGACGCCGGCCCCGGCCGCCGCCGCGGGGGGCGGCCCCCGCCCGCCCGCCCGTCAGCCGGGGTCCGGGAACGGGCTGCCCCTCGGGGACGTACGCCTGGAGTGCCGCGGGCTGGCCCGCGCGGCGGTACGGCTGGACAGCCCCACCCTGGACGCGCTGCTCCGGGAGGTCGTGGCGGAGCACGGTCTCGTCACCGCCTGGGAGGAGGTGATGGCGCCGACGCTGCACGCGGTCGGCCGGAAGTGGGAGTCCTCGGGGGACCGTTACGTCGAGGTGGAGCACCTGCTGTCGTGGCACGTCTCCACCGCGCTCCGGCAGGCCTCGTCGCTCGGGACCGGTCCGGCGGCCGCCGCTCCCCCGGTGCTCCTCGCGTGCGTGCCGGGCGAGCAGCACACCCTTCCGCTGGAGGCGCTGGCGGCCGGACTCGCCGAACTCGGCCTGCCCACCCGCATGTTCGGTGCCGCCGTCCCCGCCGAGGCGCTCGACGCCGCCGTGCGGCGGATGGGGCCGTCCGCGGTCGTCCTCTGGTCACAGGCACGTTCGACGGCGCACCACGCGCTCGCCGGGCAGATCGCCGCGAGCGCGTTCGGCGTCAAGGGGGCGCGCACCCGCCCCCTCGTGGTCCTCGCCGGGCCGGGCTGGGCCGGCCGCGCCCCGGCCGCCGGCATGGCCCGCCCGACGGGCCTGCGGGAGGCGCTCGGCCTCCTCGCCCGCCTGTGCACGGAAGCGGGGAACGCCGCCGAGGCCGGATGACCTCCGGCCCGGGGCGGCGGCTCAGGACCGCGCGCCACCCGCCGTGCCGGACCGGCTGCGCACCGGGCACGATGGCCCGGTGGACCGCGACCTGCACGTGCCCGAACTCGCCGCCGAGCGCGGATTCGCGCTGCGGCCCTGGCGGCTCTCCGACCTTCCGCTGGTGCGGGAGGCGTCGCGGGACCCGTACATCCCGACGATCACGACGGTCCCCGCCCCGTACTCCGATCGGGAGGGGGTGGCGTTCGTCGAACGGCAGTGGGGCAGGGCCGCCGTGGGCACCGGGTACCCGTTCGTCCTGGTGGATCCGGACGGCCGCCCGGTCGGCAACGCGGGCCTCTGGCTCCGGCCGGACCCCGGCGTCGCGTCGGTGGGGTACTGGGTGGTGGCGTCGGCGCGCGGCCGGGGCGCCGCGCTGAGCGCGCTGCGGGCCGTCACCGGCTGGGCCCTCGGGGACCTGGGGCTCTCCCGCGTCGAACTGCACGTCGAGCCGTGGAACACGGCGTCCGCGGTGACGGCCGAGCGCGCGGGCTTCCGCCGCGAGGGGCTGCTGCGGGACGGCCTGCGGATCGGGACGGGCTCGCGGGACGTGATCCGCTACGTCCTCCCGGGCGGGGAGCGCGGCGCCGCGCTCGAGGGCGGTGCGGGGCCGGCGGGCGGCGCCTGACCCGTACGCCCTGCGCGGGGTGTCAGCCGTGCGAGAGCAGCGCGGCGGTGAGCTCGGCCGCGCGGCGGTGCCAGAGCGCCGCGCCGCGGATCATGGCGTGCCCGCCGACGGGCATGGGGATGCCCGCCGCGTCCGCGCCGGCGGCCCGGGCCCTGCGGACGAACTCCCAGGACTCGCGGGCTGAGGTCACACGGTCGGACTCGTCGTGGAGGAGGTAGAGCCGCCGGCCGCCGAGGTGGTCGACGGGCTCGCCGGTGGGGCACCAGGGGGCGAGGGCCACGACGCCGCGGACGGCCGGGGCGCCGGCGGTGCGGAGCGCGGCCCGGCCTCCCATGGAGTGGCCGAGCAGGACGACGGGGACGGGGCCCGCCTCCTCCCGGAGCCGCGCGAGGGCGGCCTCGGCGTCCCGGGCGGCGTCCGCGCGCTCGCCGTTCCAGCCGCGGTGCTCGTAGCGCACCTCGGCGATCAGCACGTCCCGGCCCCGGACGGCGCGCGTCACGGCGGCGGCGAAGGGGCGCATCCGCAGCGCGGGGAGGTTGAGCGCGGGCGGCGGCTCCGGTCCGTCCGCGCGGCCGCCGTGGAGGAGCAGCACCGCGGCGGTGGGGGCCTCGGGCGCGTGGCGCACCAGGAGCGTGCCGGGACCGGCGGCCCGTCGGGTCCTGCACCCCGTCATCGCGCGGCCGTCCCGCTCGTACGGGCCGTGCCGGCCGCGTGACCGGGCCGCTGCGCCATGGGGGCCTCCGGGATTCGGTGGGCCGCGCGGCGAGCGGTCGGGCCGTCGCGCGCGGGGAGAGCGAGGTGAGGGCCGCAGTCTGCCAGGTCCGTCGCACCGTCAGGAACAGCGCCTGCGGGCGGGGGTCCGGCGGACGGGCGGCCCGTGGACGTGAGGTGTGGCCTCGGCCGGTACTTCGGTGCCGGCGGCCGGTCGGTCGGGTCCCGGTCCCGGCGGGGCCGGTTCAGGCGCCGACCGCCTCGGCGACGAGGACCCGGCGCATGCGCTGGAGGCCGCGGCGGGCATGGCTCTTCACGGTGCCCAGGGGGAGGCCGGTCCGGTCGGCGATCTGCACCTGTGTCAGGTCGGCGAAGAAGGCGAGCGCGAGGACGTCGCGCTGGACGCTCGGCAGGCGGGCCAGCTCGCGGGTGACGACGATCCGGTCGAGGACGTGTCCGGCGTCCTCCGGCGAGGCCGCGGCGGAGGCCGGCGGCAGGGCCGCGCCCGCCGCGGCGACCAGGTCGTGGCGGCGGGTCCGGGCGGTCAGGGCGTCGGCGGTCTTGCGCCGCGTGATGCCGACCAGCCAGGCGGGGACGGGGCCGCGCCGGGGGTCGTATCCGGCGCGGCCCTTCCAGGCGGCGAGGAAGACCTGCTGGGTGACGTCCTCGGCCTCGCGCGGGTCGCCGAGGACACGGGCCGCGAGGGTGTGCACCAGGGTGCTCCAGCGCCGGTGGGCGAGCGCGAGGCACTGTTCGTCGCCCCGGACGAGCCCGCGGCCGATCTCCTCGTCCGAGAGGGTGTCGTACGGGTCGCCAGGACGCACGGGCCGGTCGGCGCGGACGGTCGGGTCTGTGGGGGTCATGGCGCGATCTCCTCCGCCCGGAGCCCGGTGCTCCCGGCCTCCTCAGCCTCCGGCCGGAGGAGGTGGCGCCGCAATTCGCATCGTTCGTGCGTCGTCTTGCGCGTCGCTCCGTGCGGGGCGGACGGTCGTCGCCCCCACGCCCCGGGCCGAGGGGGGTGTCGCGCCGCGGTTCAGTCCCTGCCGCGGGCGTGCCGGAAGCGGGCGAGGCCCTCGGAGAGGTCGACGATCGGATCGGGGTAGTCGCAGGAGGCGCGGTCCAGGCCCTTCAGCCGCCACGGTTCGTGGACCGCGGAGCCGTGGACGTCGGCGAGCTCCGGGATCCAGCGGCGGACGTAGGCGCCGTCGGGGTCGTACCGCTTGCCCTGGAGGACGGGGTTGAGGACCCGGTGGGGCCGGGTGTCGGTGCCCGTGCCCGCCACCCACTGCCAGTTGAGCTGGTTGTTGGCGACGTCGCCGTCCACGAGGAGGCCCAGGAAGTGCCGGGCGCCCTCGCGCCAGTCGACGTAGAGCGTCTTGGCGAGGAAGGAGGCGGTGAGCAGGCGCCCCCGGTTGTGCATCCAGCCCTCGTGGGCGAGTTGGCGCATGGCGGCGTCCACGACGGGGTAGCCGGTCCGGCCCTCCCGCCACGCGGTCAGGTCTGCCTCCGCCTCCTTGCCGCGCCGCCAGTGGTCGAGTCGCGGCCGGTAGTCCTCGACGGCCGTCTCGGGCCGGGCGGCGAGCACCTGGTGGTGGAAGTCCCGCCAGCACAGCTGCCGGACGAACGCGTCGGCGCCCGGCCCGCCGCGGGCCCGTGCCCGGTGGACCGCCTCGGTCGCCGACACGGCGCCGAAGTGGAGGTACGGCGAGAGGCGCGAGGTCTCGTCGCCCGCGAGGTCGTCGTGGGTCTTCTCGTAGGTGTCGACGTGCCGGGACAGCCAGCTCCCGAGCCTGCGCCGGCCCTCCGGCTCGCCGCCCGTGGCCAGGCCCTCGGACACGTCCGAGACCGAGGACCGGTCGGGCAGCGGCTCGGAGCGCAGTCCCAGGGGCACCCGCACGGCCCGGGGGGCCTGGAGGGGGTTGCGCAGCGGCTCCGCGGACCAGCGCTTGTGGTACGGGGTGAAGACGGCGTAGTGGTCCGACCCCTGCGGGGTGACGTCGCCGGGCGGTACGGCGGTGGTGACGGCGTCGTGCACGTACAGGCGGCAGCCGGCGGCTTCCAGAGCCTCCCGCAGCCGCGCCTCCCTCGCCCGGGCGAAGGCCGAGTACCCGGCGGACATGTGGACCTCGTCGGCCTCCGCCCGCCGCACCACCGCGCACACCTCGGTCACCAGGTCGCCACCGCGCACGATCAGCCGCCCGCCGCGCTCCTCGAGGCCGGCGTCCAGGCCGGCCAGGCAGTCCGCGAGGAAGGCGAGCCGGTTCGGCGCGGCGAATCCGGCCCGGTCGACGGCCGGGTCGCGGACGAACAGCGGGACGACCTCGTCGGCGGCGTCCACTGCGGCGCGCAGGGGCGGGTGGTCGTGCACGCGGAGATCGGAGGTGAAGAGGACGACGGAGACGGTCATGGCGCCACTTCCGGGGTAGGTCACCGGGCGGGCGGGCCACGGGGACCGGGCGCACCCGGCGGGGTGCTGTGCTGGTGGGCTGAGTACGGACGTGCTGTTCGCTGGTGTCCTGCACTCCCCTTCCGCTCGCGGGCCCCCGCCGGATGCGGCCGCCGGGCCGCCGCCCCGGCGACTACCCGGTCTCGCCCCGCACAGCCGTGTCGGGGATCGGAACCCGGGCGGCGGCGGCCTTCTCCGCCGTCCGCGCGATGTTCCTGGCCATGCCGCCGAAGACGACGGCGTGGAAGGGCGCGACGCTCCACCAGTACAGGTGTCCCGCCAGGCCGCGGGGGTGGAAGAGGGCGCGCTGGCGGTAGCGGGTGCGGCCGGTGGCGTCGTCGTGTTCGGAGCGCATCTCCAGCCAGGCGAGGCCGGGAAGCCGCATCTCGGCGCGCAGCCGGAGGAGGCTGCCGCGCTCGATCTCCTCGACCCGCCAGAAGTCGAGGGCGTCGCCGACCCTGAGCCGCTCGGCGTCGCGCCGGCCCCGGCGCAGGCCCACGCCGCCGACGAGCCGGTCGAACCAGCCTCGGACGGCCCAGGCCACGGGGAAGGAGTACCAACCGTTCTCCCCGCCTATGCCCTCGATGACCCGCCACAGCTCCTGCCGGCCGGCGTCGACGGTCCTCTCCCGCTCGTCGGTGTAGAGGCTGCCGCCGGCCCAGTCGGGGTCGGTGGGCAGCGGGTCGCTGGGGGCGCCCGGCAGCGTGGCGGAGGACCAGCGGGTGGTGACCTTGGCCTCCCTGACCCGCTGGAGGGCGAGCGTGAGGGCCCGGTCGAAGGGGACGGGCGTGCCGGGCGGGTCGGGGACGTGGTCGGCGATGTCGTGCTCGGCGCAGACCACCTCGTACCGCAGCGACTCGGCGAGCGGGCGGGCCAGGGCGGCGGGCACGGGGGTGACGAGCCCGATCCAGTGGCTGGAGAGGCGGGGGGTGAGCATCGGGACGGGCACGATGAGCCGTCGGCGGAGGGAGGCGACCTCCGCGTACCGGACCATCATGTCGTGGTACGTGAGGACGTCCGGGCCGCCGATGTCGAAGGCCCGGTTGACGTCCTCCGGCATGCGGGCGCTGCCGACCAGGTAGCGAAGCACGTCCCGGACGGCGATCGGCTGGACGCGGGTGCCGACCCAGCTGGGCGTGACCATGACGGGGAGCCGCTCGGTGAGATAGCGGAGCATCTCGAAGGAGGCGGAGCCGGAGCCGATGACCACGGCGGCGCGCAGCACGGTCGTGGGGACGCCCGACTCCAGGAGGATGCGGCCGACCTCGGCCCGTGACCGCAGGTGCGGGGAGAGCTCCCGCTCGGGAATCCGGGCCGGGGTGAGGCCCCCGAGGTAGACGATGCGGCGCACCCCGGCGGCGCGGGCCTCCTCGGCGAAGGTCCGCGCGGCGCGGCGGTCGGTCTCCTCGAAGTCGGGCCCGGAGGAGAGGGAGTGGACGAGGTAGTAGGCCACCTCCACGTCGCGGAACGCGGGTCGGAGCGTCTCCGCGTCGGTGACGTCGCCCCGGACCACCTCGACCTCGTCGGCCCAGGGGTGGTCTCTGAGGTTGGCCGGGGTGCGCGCGAGGCAGCGGACGCGGTGTCCGGCGCCGAGCAGCTCGGGGACGAGGCGGCCGCCGATGTACCCGCCCGCGCCGGTCACGAGGCAGAGCGGGGCGTCGGGGTCCGGGCCGGACGACGACGGGCCGGGGGCGGGGTCCGCTTCCGGGTCGGAAGGCGCGGGGGTGGGATGCGTCGCCATGGGGTGTGCTCCGTTCCGTCCCGTGGGGGGGGCTGGCCGCGGCGCCGCGCGTGCGGGCGCCACATGGATTCTTCTCTCCCGACGGCCGGGACGGATGCGCGGGAGCGACGTCTATAGGCTGGGCCCGTGGCCCGCGAAGATGACCGAGACGCTACCGCCGCCCCCGGGGGTACGGCGGGTGACCTGCAGAGCTTCGCCGTCGCGCTGCGCCGCACACAGGGCGAGATCAACCGGCTGGTCCACGGCTTCGCCCAGACCCAGGGGCTGCACCCCACGGACGTGCAGGCGCTGGCCGTCGTCCTGGACAGCCCCGAGCCGCTGACGCCGGGGCGGCTGCGGGAGCACCTGGGCCTCACGTCGGGCGCGGTGACGGCCTGTCTGGACCGGCTGGAGAGGGCCGGCCACATCCGCCGGTCGCGCGACAGCGCGGACCGGCGCGTCGTGCACGTGCGGTACGAGGACGGGGCGAAGGCCGCCGCCCGGCGGTACTTCCTGCCGCTGGCGGAGGCCGCGGAGCGGGCGCGGGAGCGGTTCGACCCCGAGGAGCTCGTGGTGGCCCTGCGCTTCCTGACCGCGCTGAACGAGGAGCTCGGGGCGCTGCGCGTCCCCCGTCGCTGAATCGGGTGCATCCGTTCGGGCGGGCACGGCCGAAGTGGCGGGCGAGAGCAGTCTCGTACCGGTCGGCTTCGTCGTCCACCCCGGACACCCTCGCGGAGCCGTCGTGATACATATTTCTCTCAATCATTGAGATAGTTAATGGTCGAGACACAGTTCGGAGTCCCCATGCCCCGCGCCCTGCGCCGGACCCGCTTGCTCCTACCCCTGGCACTCCTCGCCGTCTGGCTCGTCGTCGGCGGCGGCCTCGGGCCCTTCGCCGGCCGGCTCGGCGAGGTCTCCACCAACGACCAGGCCGCGTTCCTGCCCCGCAGCGCCGAGTCGACCCGCGTCATCGAGGAGCAGAAACCCTTCCGCACCGGCGAGACCGTGCCCGCGATCGTCGTGTGGACGGCCAGCGAAGGCGACGCGCCGGTGACCGGCTCGGCCGCCGAGGCGACCCGGGCCGTCGCCGCGCTGGCGGGCCGCCCGGGCCTCGCCGGACCGCCCTCCCCCGCACTGGCCTCGGAGGACGGCCGGGCGCTGCGGGCCGTCGTCCCGCTCCGCCCCGACCTCGGCGACACCCTGCCGGAGACGATCGACGCGGTCCGCGCCGCGGCGGCAGCCGTACCGGGGACGACGGTGTGGATCGCCGGGCCGGCCGCGAGCCAGGCCGACCTGGCGGGCGCGTTCGCCGGGATCGACGGACTCCTGCTGGGCGTCGCGCTGATCGCGGTGCTGCTGATCCTGCTGGTCGTCTACCGCAGCGTCCTGCTGCCGCTGATGATCATCCTCGGGGCGGTGTTCGCCCTCGGCCTGGCCTGCGCGATCGTCTACGTGCTCGCCGACGCGAACCTGGTCAGGGTCGACGGTCAGGTACAGGGCATCCTCTCCATCCTGGTGATCGGCGCCGCGACCGACTACGCCCTGCTGCTCGCCGCCCGCTACCGCGAGGAGCTCTCCGCCCCCGGCGCGGACCGCTTCGCCGCCATGCGGAAGGCCCTGCGCCGCTCCGTCGAGCCGATCGTCGCGAGCGCCGCCACCGTGGCCCTGGCCCTGATCGCCCTCCTCGTGAGCGACCTGGCCAACAACCGGGCGCTCGGTCCCGTCGGCGCCATCGGCATCGTCTGCGCGGTCGTCAGCACCCTCACCTTCCTGCCCGCCGCCCTGGTCCTGACGGGCCGCGCCGCGTACTGGCCGGCCCGCCCGCCGGCGCTCCCCGCCGACGCGGAGACCGAGGCCGGCCCCGGCGGCCCGGAGACCCCCGCCACCGCGGACGCGCCCGCGGCCGGTGACCGGAACACGGCCGGAGCGACGCCGGCTGCCGCGTCCGCGAAGGGCGGCCAGGCCATCTGGCAGCGCATCGCGGATCTCGTCGACCGCACCCCCCGCAAGGTGTGGGCGATCACCCTCGCCGGCCTGCTGGCCTGCGCCGCCTTCGCCCCCGCCCTCGACTCGCGGGGCGTGCCCCTCGACGAGATCTTCGTGAACGACGCGCCGTCCGTCGCCGCGCAGGAGACCCTGGGCCGCCACTTCCCCGGCGGCGCGGGCAATCCGGCCGTGATCATCGCCGACGCCGGGGCGGCCGACCGGGTGGTGGCCGCCGCCGAGGGCGTGGCCGGCGTCGCCTCGGCGGCGCCGGTGGACGCCACGGGCCGCCCGGCCCCCACCGCGCCGCTCGTCGTGGACGGCCGCGTGCGCATCGACGCCACCCTCGCCGCCTCGTCCGACAGCGACGCCGCCCGGGCCGCGATCGCCCGCCTCCGCACCGCCGTCCACGCCGTCCCGGAGGCGAACGCCCTGGTGGGCGGCTCCACCGCCCAGCAGTACGACACCCAGCGCACCGCCGCGCGGGACCGCGCGCTCATCGTCCCCGTGGTCCTGGCGATCATCCTGCTGATCCTGATGGCGCTGCTGCGCGCCGTGGTGCTGCCGGTGCTCCTGGTCCTGACGGTGGCGCTCAACTTCGCCGCCACGCTGGGCGTCTCGGCGCTCGTCTTCGAGCACGTCCTCGGCTTCACCGGCACGGACGCCTCGGTCCCGCTGTACGGCTTCGTCTTCCTCGTCGCGCTCGGGGTCGACTACAACATCTTCCTGATGTCCCGGGTCCGGGAGGAGTCGCTGCGCCACGGTGTGCGCGAGGGCGTGCGGATCGGCCTGACCGCGACCGGCGGCGTCATCACCTCGGCCGGCGTGGTGCTGGCGGCGACGTTCGCCGCGCTCGGCGTGATCCCGCTGGCCTTCCTGGTGCAGATCGCGTTCATCGTGGCCTTCGGCGTCCTGCTCGACACCCTGGTGGTCCGCTCGCTCCTGGTCCCGGCACTGGTGCGGGACCTCGGCCCCCGCGCCTGGTGGCCGGGCGCGCTCAGCCGCCTTCCGGAACACGGTGCGGACTCCGCCCAATCCGACGGGTCCTCCGCTCCGAAGGAGCAGTGCACCCCAGGAAACACAGGAGGGCACATCCGGTGAGAGAGCACGCACGGGTCGGCGGAGGCCGGGCCCCGGACCAGGGCGACGAGGCGCTGCCCGAGCTGATGGCCCGGGTCGCGCAGGGGGACCAGGACGCCTTCGCGGCCGTCTTCGACCGGGTCTCCGGCCCCGTCCTGGGCGTCGTCCGCTCGGTGCTGCGCGACCCCGCGCAGTCCGAGGAGGTCGCCCAGGAGGTGATGGTCGACCTCTGGCGCTCGGCCGCCCGCTACCGCTCCGACCGGGGCACGGTCCTGAACTGGGCGCTCACCCTCGCCCACCGCCGCGCGGTGGACCGGGTGCGCTCCGAGCAGGCCGCCTCGGACCGGGCCCGCCGGGTCGCGCTGCTCGACCACACACCGGCGTACGACGAGGTGACCGAGGAGGTCGAGAACCGGCTGGACCGCGAGCGGGTGCGGCGCTGCCTGCGGGGTCTGACCGAACGCCAGCGGCAGTCCGTCACCCTCGCCTACTACCGCGGCCTGACCTACCGGGAGGTCGCCGAGCTGCTCTCGCTGCCGCTGGGGACCGTGAAGACCCGGATGCGCGACGGGCTCATCCGGCTCCGCGACTGCCTGGGGGTGACGGCGTGACCGTCGACGACCTGCACACGCTGACCGGCGCCTACGTCCTCGACGCCCTCGACGGCGTCGAGGAGCGGGACGCCGTGGAGCGGCACCTGGCCCAGTGCTCCGCGTGCGCCGCCGAGGTGCGCGAGCTGTCGGAGACGGCGGCCCGGCTCGGGCTGGCCGCCGCCGAACCGGTCCCCGACGCGCTGCGCGCCGAGGTGCTGCGCCGGATCCAGGGGGTACGCCAGCTGGCGCCGCTGACCCCGCACTCCGGGCGCGCCTCCGGCGGGCGCCTCGGCCTGCGCCGGCTGCCGCGCTGGGCGCTGGCCGCCTCGCTCGCCGGGGTGGTGGCGCTCGCCGGCGTCGCGGGGATCGAGTACCGCCGCGCGGAGGAGGCCGACCGGCAGGCGGCCCGGGCGGAGGCCCAGGCGGCGGCCGTCGCGGCGGTCCTCGCCGCACCCGACGCCCGGGTGTCGACGGCCCGGCTCGCCGACGGCGCGGTGGGCACCCTCGTCCACTCCCCGTCCCTGGACCGCGCGGTGTTCGCGGCCGCGGGGATGCCGACGCCACCGCCCGGCAAGGTCTACCAGCTCTGGTACGACGACTCCGGGACGATGCGGCCGGCCGGTCTGATGCCGACGGGGACCGAGAGCTCGGCCACCCTCCTGACGGGCCGGGTGGACGGGTCCGCGGGCATCGGCATCACCGTCGAGCCCGAGGGCGGCTCGCCCCGCCCGACCTCGGCGCCGGTCGCCACCATGGCGATGCCGACGGTGTGACGGCTCCCGCGGTCAGGGGGCGGCACCGGGGGGGGGGGGGGGGGGGGGGGGGGGGGGGGGGGGGGGGGGGGGGGGGGGGGGGGGGGGGGGGGTGGGGGGGGA
>NZ_JBVJMN010000076.1:0-10572 GCF_055584185.1 Streptomyces sp. NPDC104202
CTGGGTCGCCGCCATCGTCGGCTCCGTCATCCTCCTCGCCCTCTACCGCCTCATCACCGGCAACCGCCACACCCACCGCCACGCCTGACCCCACAAACCCCAACCACCACAGCCCCGAACGGCTCCCACTCCTGCTCGACGCAGGAGGGGAGCCGTCGGCATGTACGCGAGCCAGTCTGCCTACCGGCAAGCACCCCTGCCCGGCTTTGAGCTCCTCGCCCTTTCGCCGCAGCCTGCTTCTTCCGCTTAGGCGTACCGTGTACAGGTCCCACCGCTATCGTCGCGTTTCGTGTCAGCCAAGGGCCGCTTCCCGTGGGGCCATGAGATCGCGCGCCGCCTGCTCAAGCGGTCTGTTGCAGCTCAGCGTTGGTGTTGAACGCGGATGGCACCGAGGGTGAAGGACAGATCCCCGATGTGTGAGTGCTTCAGTTGCAGGCCGGGGACGATGATGGTCCCGGGTGCGTAATTGCGCAGTTCGTTGACAGCGATGGGGCCTGTCGTTGTGGCTGCTTTGAGAGTCCGCAGTACGTAGTGAGGCTTCGCGATGTCACCGCTCGCGTCGCTGTGGAGAGTGATGACGGCGGCGGAGGGTGCGTCCTCAACGCTGAAGTACTCAATGTCCTCTTCCAGGGTGCGGAAGGTGTCGCGGCCGGTTTCGAGCGGGATGGCGACATCGACCACCGCTTCGCTGCGATCGGTGAGACGGATCTTGCTCATGCGGAACTCCATCGGTCGGAGGTGCCAGACCGACGGCAGCCGCCTGGGTGTGGCGGGGCTGTCGGCCTGGTTTCGGGGTCAGGTGGCGCGGCGGTTGCCCTGGTCGTCGCAGGGGATCTGGGTGGCAGGGCTGTGGGCGAGGAAGTCGCGGGTGGCCTGGCGTTCGACTTCGGTGATGGCGGTCGGGGTGACGTTGATGATGCCGCCGAAGGGCCGGTCGACGTCTCTGATGATGATCAGCATCGTGGTGAGGAGCGCGGTGATCACGGTCAGGGTGATGAGCTGGCCGCGGTTGTTCCTCCTCGGCAGGCAGACACCCAGGGCCGTCACCGTGATGACGAGGGTGGCGAGGAGGAACCAGAAGATCGCGCTGGGAATGCTGGAGGTGGCCTGGGTCAGGCGTTCCTCGCGTTCGTCGGAGCGCTTGTTGTCGGCGGAGACGAGCATCCCGAAGACCGGTTTGCCCTCCAGCGTGCGGAAGGTCAGGCGCAGGTCGGTCGACCAGACGCTGGGGGCCGGGGAGCCGTTGCCGTCGGCCATCGCCGGCCACTCCTGCACGCGCACGGCTCGGGCGTAGCAGACGGCGTCGGCCTGCACGCGGGCGCGCCCGGCAGCGGGGGCGTATTCGGCGGTCTCCACCAGCTGGTCGACGGCGCGGGCTTCGCCGCGGGAGGCGACCTCAGCCTTGCCGTAGGAGCCGTTCGCGGTGACGAGGACGAAGGACAGCAGCAGCACGGTCATCGTCAGCAGCGGGCCGACGAGGTCTTTCACGGCCATGCCCTCGTCGTCCTCGACGTTCAGCAGGCGCGGGCGAAGCCAGCGGTTCGCGGCCAGGCCCGCGAGCAGGGCGAGTGCGGCAACGACGATGACGAGGGCCACAGAGGGCCACCTCCACAAAAGAGTCCAGGGCAAGGGCCCAGCAAGAATCGCCGGGGCCGCGTGATCATCCCCAGACCGGCAAGACGTACGGAAGAACGGAAACGTTCACTCGCCTCCGCATGAGGGACGGCCCTTCCACCAGGCAGACCAGACATGCCCCCACTCCGCGCCCGGCGTGCGCCCCGGCGCGCATCGGTCCATCTCAGGCGCTCTCGTCCATCCGTGGCCCTGCTCGGCTACGAAGCCAGAAGTGCCTGATGAGATCGAAGCCGGGCGCGGGGTTCTCCTCCGGACCTGCTGCGCCGTCGCCCCCCGCCCTCTTCACCTGCTCGTGGACGGGGCTACGCCCTTCACACCGCAGCGCCGCAGGGCTTCCCAAAAGGTGGGAGGCACAGGGTTCTCAGGGGAGGGCAAGGTGTCACGGCTGTACGTCAGCGCCGGCCACTCGTCTTGTTTGAGGTGATCGGCTCAGCCGCCTCGGCTCGCGACACCGCGAGACCGCATGTGTTTCGAACCGTACTTCGCGCGGGCATCAAGCAGAACCCGCCACCGGCCACCGCCCGCCATACGACCGGCTTCCGCGGGGTGTCTGGGCGGCTGATGTCGAGACCGAGGGAACGCGGTCAAAGGTGTGCCTCGCGCAGAGGCCACCGATCGCCTGAGCCCCGGGCCGATGCGGCCCGGGGCTCAGAGGCTTGCCGTGTGTGGCCCTGGTGGAGGCCCAACTTGCGGAGTACGTCGCCGATCGCACCTTCCTCAAGAAACAGGGCGCGGCGGCCGTCGGCCTGTGGAGGCTGCCCTGGAGGTTTCGGCGGTGAGGCGGCGCAGGGGCATGCCCTGTTCCCATGCGGCCGGGCGCCAAAGAGCCTGGCGGCGCGCTGTGGGCTCATGGGCGGCGACGAGACCGGGGTGTTCGCCCAAGGGGCTGCGCTCAGACCTCGCCGCGCCAGGAGCCGCTCTCGTGGCCTCGGTCCTCGATGTACTCCTTGAACCGCTTCAGGTCGCCGGTGATCTGTCGCTTGACGAGGCCGAGCTTGTCGCCGACGTTCTCCTTGAAGCCCTCGGGGTCGTAGTCCAGCTGGAGCATCACCTTCGTCCTGTTCTCCTCCAGTCGGTGGAAGGTGACCACCCCGGCCTGCCTGACCTCACCGCTCAGCGTCGTCCAGGCGACCCGCTCGTCAGGGATCTGCTCGGTGATCTCCGCCTCGAACTCCTTGGTCACCCCGCCGACCTTGGCGACCCAGTGCGTCATCGTGTCGGTGCGCTGATCGATGCGCTCCACACCCTCCATGAAGTGCGGGAACGACTCGAACTGCGTCCACTGGTTGTAGGCGGTACGCACGGGGACGTCGACCTCGACGGACTCTTCGACCTGCGACATAGAAGTCTCCTTCTCTCTTCACCGGCCGGCATGTCCCGGCCGTATCGGGGTGCCCTTTCTCTGCGGCTCCTGTGCCCCCGTTCCGCGTTCTCATGACCCCCTACAGACGAATTGGCGACACCGTCCTGCGTGTGCGGTGAGATCCGGCCACAGCGCATGGTGGCGGGACGACGCGATCTGGCGGCGCCCTGACTTACGCGCGGACAGCCAAGCGGCCGGCCCTCACTGTGGGGTCACTCGCCCAGCGCGCCAGAGCTGCCTTCCGCGGCCCGTCGATGACCGCAGCGACAATCGCCGCTGCGGTTCTGATGTCTGCTGAAGCTCTTCGAGCGGTGCCGGTCGCGGGCAGGCGTGGTGCCTGAAGACGCACTTCTCGGCGGCTTCGCCAAGGTTGTGCCAGAGGTGCCACCTATCAGCAACCTGGAGAGCCTGCGCGGTGCCGGGGGTGGCTCTTTCGGCGTAGAAGCGGGCGCGGTCCCGGCAGATGATTGCGATCCCGGACCTTTCGGACAGTCAGGCCGCGGGGGTGTCCGCCTCCCGATTCGGCAAGAGGTCCACAGGGCGGCGGGTCTCGACGTCGACGAGCACGGTTCCGTGGATCCGGCACTTGCGTTGGGCGTCTTCGTCGACTCCGACCACGCGGGGCGCGGAGGCGGGCGGATCCTGCAGCGAGGTGATCAGCCTGAGCAGGGTGTTCCGGCTGACCCGCACCCCGAAGGCATCCGACATCCGCGCGCCAGCACGTCCAGTGAGCGCGAGCCCGACCGAGACCAGTGTCGAACGCAGCCGCTCCGTACGCCGCCCGAACCGACCGGTGAGCCTCGGCACCTGCTCGACAGACGTCTTGCGCGGACATGCCTCATCGACGCGGAGGAACCGCACTCGCAATGACACCACGACCAGCTTGCCGGCGGTTGGCAGGTCACTGGGAAACCGCCGGCAGGAGCCGTGGGTTCGCACTGACCAACACCCGCAGCCCGGACAGGTCGCCCCAAGGGCAGTGGTCTGGACGCCTCCACGCGCACGACAGTGTCGGTCACCTCGACCAACTCCACCGATACGTTCTCCAGCGACCGGAACAGCAGCTCATCCCGCTGCGGCCGTACTTCGCTCACGGGGCGGAACTGACGACCCCGCTCCTCCCCGGCAGAGCGACTTTCGGGCGATCTCGTCCGCCATCCGACGACGAGCAACCGTCACGCTTCGTACCCGCCCACAAGAAGTGGACCAGAGCCGCTTGTCCTGATCGCCCTCATCGTCCACACCGGACCCGACGACTCTTAACCCCCGGCCGGCAACCCCGGAGCGCTATCGCTCCGTCCGCAGGCGGACGGCCCGCACCCTGGTGCGGGCCGTCCGGCTGCCGGGTACCCCGTCCGGTACCGCGCACCGCGTTTGGCGAAGACGGAGTCTGGCGGGGGCCGGGGGGCGTCCTGTGGTGGTGTCAGCAGACGGGCACGTTCCAGTCGGTGTTGGTGGGCGGCTGCTGGCCGGGGGTGTCCCCGTTCATGAAGGTGTTGGTGACGGCGTAGTAGCCCTTCCAGGGGCTGGTGGCGATGCGGTACCACCAGCCGTCGGGGTTGGCGCTTTCGATCTCGGGGGCGTAGACGCGGCATTCGACGTCGACCCAGGTGCTCTTGGGGATCCGGGTGCCGGGTCCTCTGGCTCCGTGGGGGTTTTCGAAGGTCGGGGAGCCGTGGCTGCCGCTTTGCTCGGGCACCGTGTGCTTGACGGGCGGCGGTGGGGGCGCGCTCGTCCTGGTGGGGGTCGGGGGTGCGGGAGGCAAAGTGGTCGGACGCGGTGCCTGGGTGGTGGGAGGCGGGGCCGTGGTGGTGGGCGGCAACGTGGGGGTGGGGGTCGGGCCCGGTGTGGTGGAGGGGGACGGTTCGGGGGTGGGGTCGGGCGGGGCGGGGGGCAGAGGGTGGAGATCGAGCAGGCGCTGGGTGGTGCAGACAGGGGTGCGGATCTGCTCGGGGACAGGGATGAGGGCGGAGTAGATGTAGCCCTCTTCGCCGGGTTCGGGGCTGCCCTCGGCCTGGATGACGTAGAACCAGCGCTTGTGGGTGGCCGGGTAGCCCTCGGGTGCGTAGGAGTCGGTCCAGCACCACATCTGTACGGATGCCCCGTCGGCGAGGTAAGCAACGGAGGATTCGGGGCAGTCGTGGGTGCCGTAGGGGTTGGGGCCGGGGCAGGGGCGGATCTTGACCGGTGTGCCGGGGGTGTCGGTCTTCACCTTGCTCAGGCCCGCGGTGCGGCTGATCTCCGGGTGGGGCTGCGGGGAAGGCTTGGTGGCCATCTCGACGGTGGTCTTGTCGTCCGCGGTGGGGCCGGGGTGGGCGGCAAGGTAGCCGATACCGGCGGCGGCGGCCACGAGCGCGGTGATCGCCGCCGTCTTGATCGCGGTCTTGCGTGGGTGAGACCCGGTCGGGCGGGTGCGGGGGTCGGGTGCCACGAAACGCTCCTGTCTCGGGGGCGAAGCGGTACGGACGGCTGCTCGGTCAGCAGGCGGGCAGAGAGTCGCGGCCCGTGTCGACGTACAGGGCCGGTGCCCATGCCTGGACGGGGCTGGTCATGCGGTACCAGATGCCCTGGGGGCCTCGATCCTTGGCGGCGGCAGGGCCGGGGTAGGCGGTTCCGGCCTCGATGGGGCGGCCGCCGGTGACCTGACACTGCACGACGAGGGTGTCCCCGCGGTTGAAGGCCCAGGTCTGGCCGGGGGCTTCGCCCTTGCGGTAGGTGGAGGCGGCGTTGACGATGTCGGACTGTGATCCGCCGCTTCCGCCGTCGTTGGACCAGGCGAAGGTCGCGCCGAACCCCGCGGGGCCCGGCGGGGAAGTTGTGGTCGGCGTGCTCTGCTGCGTGGCGCCGTCGGTGCCCGGGGAGGTGGAGGAAATAGGCGGCGCGGAGGGCTCAGCCGTGGTGCCGGCGGTGGATGTGGGAGTCCCGGCTTTGCCGGAGGGCGGAATCGTGTCGCCGTCGGTGAAGAGCGCGCCCAGCTTCATCGAGCCGAGGACCATGCCGGCGAGCACGAGGACCGTGGCGGTGACCAGCGCCGGCTTCGATCTCCACCACGGTCGCTCGGGGACGGGGCCCGGGTCGGGTGGCAGCGGACCGGGATGGGGCGCAGGCTCCTCCTCTGAGCCGACTTCCGGCTCCTCTGGGACGGTCATGCGCGGTGCGACCGGGATCGAGCCGCCATGGGGCTGGGGCGGGAACCTCTCGCCAGGGTCTCCCCCGCACCGGCGGTAGGCATCGGCCCACTTCTGCGCCAGGGCGGTGGTGTTCTCGATGCCCTCGTACTCGGCACAGATACGGACGACGAGTTCGATCTTGTGCCACTCCGGCTGGGTGTCGGGCAGCCGTTTGTCCAGGAGCTGGCTGAAGGTGTTGGTGCTGTCGTAGGAGCGAAGGTGCGGGTAACGCCTGGCTATGTCCCGGCTTCGCTCAGGGAGCTTGTCGAAGGAGATTTTTGCGGTCTCCCGCAGGGTGCGCAGAGCCTGTCGGTACCCCTTCCAGTCCTGCGCCTGGTCTAACTGCTCCCGCCACGTGGCCATGGGCGCCGCCCCTTTCACGACTCGTGCCGAGAGTTAAGCACCTCCAAGGGCCCAGATGGCCCGAATATCGCGTTCAGTGACCTATGCGCGAGGATGTCGATCTTGTCCATCTGGTGTGCATGTACGCCGCTGACCTCGGTGAACGCCCTTCACCAGAGCGCAGAAAAATACAGGAACGATCTTCGCTGGAAGACGCTCCGAACAGCGCTGTTTCCTCGGACCAAGCCGCTCCGCACAGCCACCCGCGTCCACTCGTCCGGACACGGGGGCAGGGGTCCAGAGAGGAAACGCCGCCGATGGCCACCACCAACCCTCCCGCCCAGGAACCGACGAGGACCGAGAAGGTCATGGCGATCATCATCGCCCTCCTGTCGGGCGTCATCGCCGCCCTCGTCGCCTACATGATCACCCGTCACCTCGGCGGCACCCCGCTCGTGGGCGTGGGCTGCTCCGGCGTCAGCTTCGGCGCGGTCCTGGGCATCGTCAAGGGCATCGAGGAGAAGCTCGGCCTGCTGTAACCACCCGCTCACCGTCCCGCTTCACGCCGAACGGCCCGCACCGGATGGTGCGGGCCGTTCGGCTGCCAAGGACCCCGTTCGGTGCTGCGGGCCACGCCTGGTGAAGACGAAGCCCGGCGGGGCCGGTGGGCGGCCGGCTCGCGGCTACGCCCTCGCCAACGCCGCGGGCGGGCGCCAGGGGGCTCGCCCCTCCGAACCGAGTGCATCCGACGCGGGAAGTCACCGCCGGGCGAGGATCACGCCGATGCAGGCCACCACGACGGCCGCCGCTCCCGTGGCGACAGCCAGCGGCGGAGCGAGGGCCGGGTGAAGGTAGGTCACGTAGGTGAGGCCGCCCAGGAGGATCGCGGCGACGAGCGCCAAGAGGAACAGGACCAGGAGACGGAGCGTGGACACGGACGTTCCCTTCGTCAGGCTCACCGGCAGGAAGCGCGGCAAGGTGGGCACCCGGTGTGGGTGCTTGTGCTTCCACGCTGGCGGTCGGCGAGAGGCCCTTGACGCGATGCGCTGCGAGAACGCCGGAGACTGACGGGCAAGAACGCCGTTTTCGGCGTGTGGCTCCACGATCTGACAGATCCTGAAACCTCGCCGAGGGGGAAGGGGCAGGGCATGTCCACCAGGATCACGATGCCGACCGAGGAACAGCTGGCGCCCGGGCCGTTGCGCGAGCTGATCAGCGGCCTGCACCGGCTCTACATGGACGCGGGAGCTCCCTCCTCACGGCAGGTCAGTGCCGCGATCGAGAAGGACGACGAGGCCCGGGGCAAGCCGAGCCACGAGACCGTCAGCGCGATCCTGCGCCGCCCCGGCCAGGTACCGCGGTGGGAGAACGTGCAGTCGATCGTCCGCACGCTGGCGTCCTGGTCCCACCGCCGGCCCGACATCGATGCCGAGGTCAGCCGTTTCCACCAGCTCTGGCAGGCCGCCGAACTCGCCCCCACAGCCGCTGAGGGAGAGTCCGGCCTTTCGTGGCACGTCGACCCCGCCGACTACAGCCGACCCCTGCCCAAGGCCATGGCTGCCCAGACCGAGCCCCATAGCCTCGTAGCCCTCCTGGAGCAGGTGGACAACGAAGGCCAGGACCGGCTGCTGCCGCCGCTCGCGGCCGCGCTGTGGAAGCAGCCCGAGTCCGCGACCTACTGCGTCGAAGTCATGGACGAGTTCCGCAGCGCGGGGCATGTGAAGCCGGCCCACGCCGTCCTGGTCGCCGGCGCACTCAGCTGCCAGTTCCAGGAACTGGCGGCGCTCCTCCGTGCACACGGGCGGCCGGAAGCCGACCAGGTCGCCGAGACAGCGCACCGGCACATGCCTCTGCCGTTCGTCTGGGAGCACATCGGGACGCTGGCCCCGGACACCAAGCGCCTCGGCGACACGACCCCGGCACGTCGCCTCTTCGAGAAGATGACCGAGCATCGCGAGCCGTCAGAAATCGTCAGCTTCCTCGCGTCCTACGAGCTCCACGCGACAGATGCCTACGACCGGGGGCAGCTCGCCGACACCTTCCTGACCGTGCTCGCCACTACCTACGACAAGGAGCAGCTGCTCGAGCTGACGGATCACCTGCGTGACACCGGCCTCTCCGCGGAGACCAGCCGTGTGTGGCGCCACATCGCCGAACAGCGCACCCCACTCGCCCCCGTACTACGCACCCTTCGCGACAACGAGAGGACGTGGGAGACCACGGCCGTCTTGCGCCGCCTGATCCCCCCGCTCTTCCTCCCCCCGTACCAAGAGGACACCCCATCGCGTGCAGCACGCCTGAGTGCCGTCCTCGACGAACTCCCGAAAGCCGGCCTGTACGAGGAGACCGAAACCCTGCTCCAGCTCATCGCCGACTACTGCCGCTCCCAGGAACGCGTCCGGGACGAGTACAAGGCGCTACTCACCCCCTACAGACTCTGAGGCCCACCGCTTGCCCAGTCGGGCAAGAACCATCTTGATACGCCGGCCCCCTGGCTGACGGATGCGGCGCCCGCATGATCTGCATGCTCGAGTCAGCCCTGAGTACAGCGCCCCTGGTATGTGACGACCTCAGTATTGCGGCCCTCTGAGGCACGAGAGGTGGCCCGAATACTGCATTGATCAGTGCGCCTGGACGCGGACCTTACTCGTCGTCGACGTGGCGAAGAACTGCATCCTCAGGTATCCACGGGAACCTGATTCCTGGATACCTTGCCTGCCGGGCTTCGTACGGGTCGAAGGCGAGGACTGCCTCGATGAACGGCTGGGGCGGCAGGTAGTTGTGGTCGACGACGTAGTGGCCGATGAGACTCGGAGCGGCGAAGACGGTGCCGGGGCTGCCGGGGACGCGGATCTCACCAGTTCCGGCGCTTGCGCGTAGGCCTCCCGGGCGTGGGGTGTACCAGGGGTGGGAGTCGGGGAGCGGTGTCGAACAGAGATCGCACTCGTGCAGGCCTGACATGACATTGACTCGCTGGGCGTCGATTATGGCCAGGAGCCCGCGGGCGAATTCCCTGGGAGGCTGGCCGCTCGTCCACGTGCGGCCATCTTCCAGCCAGCCTACGTTGAATCGGTCATAGACTGGCCGAAAGCTCACAAAACGGAGGCCGTCGGTGAGGTCGGTGAAGACATCACCTTCGCCCCCGTAGCCATATTCGTCTCCATAGGCGTATGGGCTGAGGTCCGCGTAGAACATGTGCTCATCATCGCGCCTGCCCCGGGACCGCTCGGAACCCACTGAACCAACGAGCGCCTGGCGGCCGTGGGAGTCAGTGGCTTAACGGACCACTCGCAAGGCCTTGCGCACACCTTGACGGTTACGCCCGGCTCTGGCGCTGTCGGGTGCGGAGGATGCGGACGGAGGGGCCTCGAATACCCCACCTGCCGGCGGAGCGACACCACCCCGGCCGCGCTGCGGTCTGCCCCGGGCACCAGAGCAGACCGCGGCGAGATCCACTGCTGTACGGGCGATCCCCTTTCACCCGTCCCTATTGACAGGTGAATGTTCCAGGCAGATGGGGAGGAAACGGCGAACGGTCCCGGCGGGACGGGCCGGCCGGACAGAATGGGTGCGGGTCGGAGAATGCCTGGGCTTGGAGCTGGCTCTCCGGAGCCGGTCACGCCAGGGCTGAGACCTTCCCCCCAGAACGCGCCCAGGGGACCGGGCGCACAGCACGGCCGTCGCCGCCGCGCGTAGAGGAGCACGGCACGCCAGGGCCTCCGCCGTGGCGTGCCCGCTGTTTCGTGTACGACGTTCTCGTCTCCGCGCTGCCCGAGTTTCTCGGGAGTCTGTCCGCCGGCCTCGTCATCGCCGGCGTGACCTGGACCGTGCGACAGCTACGCGCCCGGCCGTCCGCATCCGCAGCCCCGGCCGCCGAGACCGGCCAGGGGCCGGACAGCGACGGAACCTCGGTGTCCTGAGCGTCCGGTGTGCCGCCGGCGCTGCGAGGGCTGGCGTGCGTCCGGCGCCCCGGGGGGGGGGGGGGGCCCGGGGGGGGGGGGGGGGGGGGGGGGGGGGGGGGGGGGTGGGGGGGGGGGGGGGGGGGGGGGGGGGGGGGGGGAT
>NZ_JBVJMN010000076.1:10581-36987 GCF_055584185.1 Streptomyces sp. NPDC104202
GAGATGTTGTGCCTTGCTCCTTCCCCTCCTGCCCCCCCCCGTTCGGGGGTCCGGCCCCCCCGGGGCGGCCGGCTACTCGCCGTTGGGTCCGGTGCCGGCGATCAGGGCGATGAGGACGAGGACGGCGGCGGCGAGCTTGATCACTTCGTCCGGCGCCCAGCCCTGGTTGAGGGCCAGGACGAGGACGGCGGTGAACGCGGCCGCCCAGGTGCGGCGGGAGGGCGGGGGGACGTTGGATGCGGACATGCCGGGGCCTCCTGAGTTCGGTTGTTTGGGTGGAGACCACGCTGAGGGAGGGTGAGAATGTCCGCCTGGGGCGATCAATTGAGGCCCAGGTGACGGGGAGTTGATCGCGGACAACGAGGGTATTCCCTCGGGATGTCCGTGGTGGGAGGAGGCGGGATGGGCCAGTCCGGGCGGCCGCTGGGCGATCTCCGGGGCCGTACCGAGGAGGCCAACAAGCTCGCGATCTGGGTCCGCGAGGTGACCGCGCAGGTCACGGGCACGGTGCTGGCGGAGACGTTCCCCTACGGCAAAACGGCGTGGAGCGAGTACCGCAACGGCGCCAAGCTCATCCCCGAAAAGCTTCTCGACCAGGTCGTCGAGAAGTACGTCCCCGAGGAGAAACGCGAGCATAAGCGCGCCGAGGGCCGTCGCCTTCTGCGGGACGCGCAGGCAGCGGTGCCGCAGCGGGTCTCGGGGCCGGAGCCTTCGGACGGGTCGAATCTGCCCGACCGGCCCTCGATGCCGGCAGGTGTCGCTGATGTCCTCTTACGCCTTGACGATGCGCGGCTGCAGCAGATCGAGGCGATGCGCAAGCTCGCCGACTCCGAGAAGCGCTGCTCGCAGTTGCAGGAGATGGTCTCCGTCCTGCAGAGCCAGTGTGCGCAGCTGACCGACGAACGCGACCGCGCCCGCCTGGAGGCGGGCGGCGTGCAGGAGCTGCAGGCCGCGCTGGAGCAGTCCGAGACCTACCGGGCGCGGGCGGAGGGGCAGTTGCGGCATGCTCGTAAGGCGAGTGAGGAGGCCTTCGAGCTGCGTCTGCTGGCGGAGGCGAAGGTGGCCCGTGTCCAGGCCGAGGCCCGCCGGACCACGGGAGCCGTGCAAGGGGCGGGGGGCCGGCTGCCGCAGCCGGCGGGGGTGGGGCTGGACCTGCCGCCGCTGGAGCGGATCGGCGAGGTTTTGCAGGCGGTGTCGGATCAGCTGGCCGAGCAGGACGTGGAGCTGAACGAGCTGCGTTCGCACCTGGGCGTCGCCGAGCCCGTCAAACAGGCGTCCGATGCCGCTCCTGTGGTGATCGCGGGGCAGGTCCTCGCGCGGCAGGACGAACTCGCCGAAGGTGACACGGTTGTCCGCCAAGACGGCCAGGACAACACGGACAACCCCGTGACCAGCACGGATACCGTCTGGTCACCACCGCCGAACCTGCTTGTCCAGGTGTTGTCCGCAGCCGTGTCCCCGGCGGATCTGGGCCGGGCGATCGACATGCTGCGGGTCCGTGCCGGCGTCGAGGAATGGCCGATCGCGCGGATGCTGCAGCACGTCAACCGCGGCCGACCTCAAAGCGAAAGCCCGTACACGGACGGCGCCATCAGCGGATGGCTCGACGGCAGCGGCTTCCCCAGGAACTACTGGCCGCTGGAAGCACTGGTGATGGCGATGGGCGCCACCCACGAGGAGAAGGCGGCCTTCTACGAGTCGTACATGGACGTCTGGCCCCGGGTATCCGCAGCGCTCCATGCCGAAGAGGAACAAGCCCGGCAGAAGGAACTGCGCGTGCAGGCGGCACGGGCGCAGGCAGCACGGAAAGAGAGGGAAAGAGAAGAGGCGCGGCAGGCCGCGCGGGCGCGGGAAGCGCGGGAAGAGGCAGAGAGGGAAGAGGCGGAGAAGCAGAGGGCCCGGCAGGAGTGGAACGCTCAGCAGGAAGCTGCGGTGGCCAGGCGCCGGAAGGCGAAGGAGAGCGTGCGTGCCCAGTGGTCCGTACTGTTCATCCGCCGGCTCGAGCAGGTGTCCGACATCGAGGGCCTGGCACGGATGCTGCAGGAACTGGACCGTCAGACCTGGGTCACGCAGGAGCGCGTCGCACAGACGGTGTTCGGCTCCACCAAGCGCGAACACGTCGAGATCGTAGGTCAGTGGATGTCCGGCACCGCGATGCCCGCCGATCTTCAATTCACCCTGCTGGTGCGAGCGCTGGAAGCCCGGCCGGAGGAGATGGCTGCCCTGCAGGAAGCCCGGAGCCGCGTGCTGTTCAACGAACACGTGTCCAGCACAGCCCACCCCGTGCTTCCCCTGTCTAACACCCCCACTCCCCCGGCTGACAAGCCGGGCCCGCCCGTGCACCCCGCGCTGGAGCCTGGACGCCCCACCACTACCACCCCTCCGGCAGAATCGGCGCCCAAGGCAGTGCCAGCGCCTCCGCGCGACGCCGGCGACTCAGAACCTTCCGGGCGACGGCGGGCCGGGAGGCCGGGCCTGGGATGGTACGCGGCCAGGCTGGGTGCGTGGGCGGTCCTGGCGACCCTGTGGGCGGCCTTCACCACCGCCGTCAAAGCCAACCCTCATGCACCACTACAGCCGCTGCTCACCTACGGCCTCATCGCCCTCGCCCTCTCGATCACGCTCTGGGTCATGTGGTTCACACCCCCTTCCCCACGCCCCCGGAAACGAACGGCCGCGGACCTCTTTCTCACCTACGGACCACAGTCCTCCATCGTGGCCGGCGCCACCCTCCCCTGGCTCCCCCACACCGACATCTGGGCACGCTGGCTCGCCGACCTCACAGGACTGCTGTAGCTGCCCCACCCCGAACAAAACATCCCGGCCCCGCCGCATCGGCGGGGCCGGGATGCGTGCGTCCGGCGACGCACTTCAGTTGTTGCTGCGTCAGCCTGGCAGGTCGACCGCCAGGGTGCAGCGGCGCGCTTGATGAAGAGCTGGGGTCCCGGTTCTCTCAGCTTCGTCTCAGCTTCGTTGCTGTGGTGGGTTCCGCGCCAAGGGAGGCGCGCACGTGCGTGATCACGGGAACCAGAAGTCCGCCGATGTCGACAACGACCCAGACATCGTCTGCGCCGTGTGCGTCGGGTTCCGCGCGAGATGCCTCGACGGCCGATGTCCGGGTCAGCGGCAGGCTCTCACCGCCCTCGGTCTTGACCGTCGTGGTGGTGGCGGCACATCGTCGCCGGCCTGCCCCTCCTACGAAGGCCGCGCCGGACGATCAGGCAGCCTTCTTGATCCACTTGCCTTCTTTCCAAGAGATCGAGACACGAGAGCCGTCGCCCTCGTCTCGCACGAGTTCGTCGAAGTCGCGGACCAGGGCTGCGTGAGCCTCGTGATCCAGATCCCCGGGCAAGTAGAGATCCCAACGGCCGTCCTCACTCTGCACGATGATCAGCTCGTCCGCTGCTGACGGTGCGGGCCGGACCCGGCGTACACGAGAGCGCAGCAAGGTGATTGGGCGACGGGCACCATCGTAGGAATCACCCGCAGTACGCTGCAGAGTTTCTTGGAACATGGTGGCCGCCACGAACCCAGCACCCGCGGCCACCATCTCGGACGCGTACTGCACGATGCCAGTGTTCCCCTAGCCGCTGTGCCACCTCACGACGTCGTCCTCATACAGCTCTTCGTCAGCAGTCCCCATGCCGCCCCCCAGGTCAGATAGCGAGCACAGCAGACAGCACTGACCCACGCACCCCCCCCAAACGTCGAGGAAACGACGGCGCGGCTTGTCAGGAACCAGGAAGAAGACGCCGAGCCGTAGTTCAACCGGCCTGGCCCCGACCGCCAGGAATCCGCACGGCGCGGATGCCCGGATTGACGGTGCCGCAGCCACCATGCCTCACAGGTACCTGCGGAGTCCTCATCGGCCGGCCCGCCTGCTGCGACAAGGCATGCGACAGGAACCCGGGCTGCTGCCGGGCCCCTGTCGCCTTGGCAGCAGGGACAGGATCTGAACCTGCCACCGCTGAATTATGAGCCCAGCCTGATGACGCTCTTTGGAATCGGCCACCCCCTGCTTAGGGGTGACCCACGCCTACTCGCGATTCCCCAGTCTGGAGTGAGATGAACTCCGTGGGGCAGCGGGCCGGTTTGTTCGTCGGCCGATGATCAGGGCTGGTTCGTTATCTGTCGGCCGAGTTGTTCGAGGAACTCCTGCAAGCTGGACGCGGCGACCTCGAAGTCGTCTTACCAGGAAGCCGTGGTGGACTTCCAGACTTGTCCGCTGTCTCCGATCGCGAACAGATGGCCCCCGCCGTCGCTGGCGAAGACCAGTGCGATCGATTCGCCGTCGATCGGAGCGGGGCCGTACTCGCGGAAGTGTTCCGCCACCATTGCTGGTGAGTGGATGAAGTACCCGTTGTCGACGTCGGGCAGGGAAGCCTCGCTGATCACCCAGTAGAGAGTGGTCAGGTGGGAAGGGATCGGCGTCAGGTCCACGAGCGCGTCCGTCGCCTGGTGGCTGGCGTCGGTTGCGAGCATCACGGCGTTGTGGCCGGGCGGGAAGCCGTGCGTCGTGAGGAAGGACTGCATCAGCTTCGTCAGTGCCGCGTCGGCCTGTTCTCGCCAGGACCGGACCCACTCCGCGTCAAGCCGCTCACCAGGCACGCTTCCCCCTCGATTACGCGTGGCACCCGCCGGCGCGAGCCCGGAAGAACATATCGGAGGGCTCAGCATGGAGTGCGATGGGAACCGCGCTCTTCCGATCCGCGGCTCCTGGACCGGCCAAACCTACTCAGGCGATCTCCCCACTCATCGAGTGATCTTGACCGGCGTGTCGAACTGGGATCGGAGTGTCGTGGAGAGCCTGCGTGCGCAAGTGAAAGCGTCTGAACTTCGCCAGCGCGGGGCTTGCGGCGCCGGCTGCTCCGGACGGGTAGGCATAGACGATGAATGAAGGTGGCGGCCTGCCAGGTCTATCCCTCTACGCCTCCGTCCACTTCGTACTCGATGCCGTCGGCGCGACATCCGTCAGGCGAGGGGTGAATGCTGGTGTCGTCCTGGACGAGCTAGTTTCTGGGGAAGTTCTCTCGTGTAGGCAGGGCAAGGCTGACCTCCTCGTCCGTCAGGAGAGGCCCACCCCCACTCCCGTCGCCGTCGATCCGCCTGGGCTCCTGCAGGGAGGGCGCGGTTGACGGAGCTGCGTCATCCCCGGCCACCCACTGGCAGGCTCCGTAGAGGGCCGGCACCAGGAGAGCGACGGCGAGCACGACTACCACGCCGGCCATGACGCGGCCGCCGGCGGCGTTGTTCACGGTGAGGGGGCCCAAGGAGATGTGACTGCGCGCGGCCCGGCTGCCCGTGATCACCACCGCGTCGCGGTAGGAACGGGACGAGAAGGCATCTCCCCCTGATGTTGATTCCCGGAGCCATCATCACCAGGCCGACAGCATTTCTGAACCCGCATCACACGAGCTGGCGCGATGCGAGCCCCAGGTCGTCTCTTGTGGATTTGGACGGCCGAGTCTCCACGCCCGGCAAGATCCGGGAAGGATGGCCCAGGTGGCGTCTTGTCGATCATCGGTCGAGCCAGATGAGGGTGTTGGCGAGGGTGGCGGCGCCGAGGTTGCGGGTGGGGCGTCTGTCGTACCGGGTGGATGATGCCGCGCTCTTGCTTGAGGCGCTGGAGGCGGTGCTCGACGACGTCGCGCCGCCGGTAGGCGGCCCCGTCGAAACCGCAGCGCCGTTCACGGCGCCGTCTGCGTCCTGACCAGCTGGTTTACGCGTACGGTGGTCTTGGTCTTGATCCCGCGCCGGTTGAGATGGGCCCGGCAGGCGCGGGCGAGTAGCCCTGGACCGCGACCACATGATCGGTCCGCTCCGGGGCCCGTCCGGGCTCGGACGGGTCACGCGGATGCGGCCGATGACGGTTTCGGACTGGGTGCAGTCGTCGCGGTTTCCGGCAGTGACGAGGAAGGCCGGGGGCGGCCACGGCTGTCGTAGGCCAGGTCGACTTTGCTGGTCAGCCCGCCGCGGGAGCATCCCCAGCTACCTTCTTCGAGACTCCCCGGGCGGACGTGTGCGGGTGGGCTCGCACGATCGTGCAATCGATCGCGGCTTCCTGCCGCGCCGGGCGGCACGACGGCGAGGTCCCCGGG
Source organism: Streptomyces sp. NPDC104202 (assembly GCF_055584185.1). Lineage (NCBI taxonomy): Bacteria > Bacillati > Actinomycetota > Actinomycetes > Kitasatosporales > Streptomycetaceae > Streptomyces > Streptomyces sp. NPDC104202. The sequence continues at coordinate 16,680 of NZ_JBVJMN010000076.1, forward strand.
ACCGGAGGACCGCCGTGGCACGATCGCCTCACCATCACCCCGGATCCCGGATTTCAGACCCTGAAGGACCACTGTGTCTTCCCTCCCCGTCGTGCTGCACAATGCTCGGATCGTCGACGGCACGGGCGCCCCACCGGTCGCCGACGGCATCCTGGTGATCGAGGGCGCGCTCATCCGCTGGTGCGGTCCGGCCGACGAGGCTCCCGACGATCCTGGCCTGCGCCGCGCGACCCGAGTGGACCTGGGTGGGCGGACCGTCTGCCCGGGGTTCGTCGACGCGCACGTGCACTTCGCTCTGCCGGGACCGGCGGAAAGCCCGTTGGCGGGTGCGAGCGAACCCGTCAGCTACAGGACGCTGAAGGTGCTCGAACGCCTCCGGGTCACCCTGCACAACGGGGTGACCACGGCGCGCGACCTGATGGGGCTCGACGCGGGCTTTCGGCAAGCCGTGGCCGAGCGTCGCATCGCGGGGCCGCGACTCCTGGTCGCGGTGAGCATGCTGAGCCAGACCGCGGGCCATGCCGATTTCCGTCTTCCCGGCGGCATCGATGCCCTCGATGCAGCCGTCGCCTTCCCCGGCAGCCCCTCGGGCATCGTGGACACCGTCGACGACATCCGCACCCGCGTGCGCGAACTGGTCGCCGCCGGCGCGGACTGCATCAAACTCGCCGCCAGCGGCGGGGTTACCTCCCCGCACGACCAGCCGGAATGGCTCGGGCTGCGGCCCGAGATGATCCGAGCGGCCGTCGAGGAGGCCGAAGCCTACGGCGGCCTTCCCGTCGCGGTCCACGCGATCGGACAAGCAGGCATCACTGCGGCCGTCCGCTCTGGCGTCCGCAGCATCGAGCACGGCTACGCCCTCACCGACGAGCTGCGGGAGGAGATGGTCGAACGCGGTCAGTTCCTCGTGCCCACTCTCCTGGAGACCATGGGCGAGCCCGACCCGTCCTCCGTGCCGGCGGCCGTCCACGCCAAGGCCGTGCACTGGCACCGGGTTGCCCAGGAGTCCGTAGCCCGCTCCGTGGCGGCCGGGATCCGTGTCGCGATGGGAACCGACGCCGGCCTGATCGCCCCGCACGGGCAGAACCTCAAGGAGCTGGGTCTCCTCGTCCGCATCGGCGGCATGACGCCGCTCCAGGCCATCCGAGCGGCCACCTCCGATGCCGCCGATCTGTGCGGCGTAGGCGACGCCACCGGCAGTCTGGTCGCCGGAAAGGCCGCGGACCTCGTCGTCTGCGGCACCAACCCGCTGGACCACATCGACTTCCTCGCCGACCCCGCCCAGCTGCACGCCGTTCTCAAGGAGGGCCGTGTCGCCATCGACCGTGCAGGGATCCTCGCCTCCGCGGGCCTGCCCGACCTCGTCGCATAGCGGTAGCGGATTGGACGACAGCAGAGGCTGTCAGGAGCCTCGTCCGACAGCCGGCTCCCGGAAACCGTCGAGCATCGTGTTCGTGATCAAGTACTGGCATGCCTAGCTGATCGAACGCCGGAGGGTGATACGGCACTGCCGATGCACCGTGTCCCGTGCAGTGGTGGAGCCGAACGTGGCGGCGACCATTGCGGCTCAGGACCGCTCTTCTTCGGCGAGCCGCACCAGAACATCCAGGTCCGGGACGTCGAGCGCCGGCATCCGCAGCCAGGCGAATGGGAATCCGTACGCGCCGCCATCGACCTCGTACTCCATGCGAAGCATCGCGCCCAGTTCCTCCTCGTCCTCGGAGAAGATGACGACGCCGTAGCGACATGAGGTGATGGTGTGCCAGGGGATCTTCTTGCCGTCATAGTGCAGCCCGTCCGCCGTGGCGGTCAGTGGGCCGAAGTCCACCTGGCCGCCGGCCGCGAGTGTCGCCTTCGCTCTGGCGAGGTGCACGTCGGCGACCGGAGCTTTCACGCGCTGCATCAGTGGCGCGACGGCAGAGGGGGGCGAGGGCGAGAGCCGGCCGGTGCGGAAGACGGGCTCCGGCGTGACGACGGGCGGGTCGGCCAGCAGCGACCCCACGACCGTGCCGTCGGTGAACTCCAGCAGCAGTTCGTGCAGCCACTTCGTGATCATCAAGCCGTCGGCCGCCTCGCCGTCCATGTCGTCGGCGTACCACACATGGGCGACCTCCGCCCAGGGGTAGGCGCGGCGCTCACCGCTGTCGGTCAGCACCACGCCGTCATCGTGCACGGCGAGCGTCACAGCCCGCCGCCCGCCAGGTCCGTCGATATGCGCAGGCAGCGTGGCGCGCGCCGACACGGCCGAGAACTCCGGCTCGCCCGTCGCCGGCACGTCCTTCTCAGGCGCGGACTTCCTTCGCCACCAACCAGCCATGACCTCTCCCTCGGCGTCGGCATGCAACACCGGTGGCTTGTGGCTTGCACAGGAATTAGCCAACACCACTCCGACCATCACACTATCCGGCGGACAAGATTCAGGGCCAGAGGATCACGACATGGGCAGCAGCAACGCCCAGCCCAGCGAGCGTCGTTGCGCGCCGCTTCCAAAAGACGTCCTGGCGCGGGTGGCTGTATGCCTCGGTGGCCGCGTTCGCGCCGTCGAGAGCCTGGCATGCCTGGAGGGAGATCGACCAGCGGGTGCGTCCGTGTGGTGCGCGGGACTTGACCGCTTCGTCGGCGCGGCGGTGAGCGCGGACCATGGCTGCGGTGAGACGGGCGTCCGGTTCGGAGAGTCCGGTGCTCGCGCGTTGCTCGGGCAGCACGTCGCACAGTGTGCCTGCGGCGGCCTGGGCAAGGCTGGGCAGGAGGGCCGCCACCAAGTGCGATTCGTTGATGGTGCACAGGTGGTCGACGCCATCGGGCATGGCGCTTGCACCTGTGCAGGAAGGGGATGGTGGTGCCGGGAAGGGCGGAAGGGGCGGTAGGCGGTAGGTGACAGGCGTCAGGCGCCCGGCGTAGCGGCAGGACGCAGAGTCCGCCGGTGAGGGGGGTGTGGGCATGGCGGTGGCGGTGGCGAGGGCGGAGCGCCCAGGGGGAGGACCGAGCCGGCGTGGGCCATAGTCAGGTGCAGGCGTCGGTCAGCGTGTACGGCTGGTAGACGAGGACGAGGTTGTTCCCGAGCAGGGCGAGCAGCCGTCGGCGGCTTCTACCTGCCAGCCGGTCAGATCAAGGTCGGTCAGTCGTCCCCGACGACGAACGGAAACTCCGTAGGTCATATGGCATGGCGGATATCCCGAGCCCTCAGCGAGCCAGGAGCTCATCGAGCAGCCTGTCGAGATCGATGAACTCCTCCCCATCGGCGACAACGTCGTATGTCCGGTCCAGGAATCCCTTCAATGCGCCGGCCTGCACAAAGAGCGCCGACCGCCCCTCGCGCCCTTCCGCGGGATGGCCCAGTCCAATGCGGACTTCATGGCCGCCCACTCCCCGGTGAGGACAGAACGTCACATCCCCCTCGCCCACCGGCCGAAGCAAACCGTCGGCCAGCATCTTCCGGTCGAACTGCCAGGAGGCCAGCACGGCCAGCCCGTCGAAGAAGTCCGCCTGCACCGCATACGGACGGTCAGCGGAATAGGTGAACCGAGCGGAAATCGGCACCGTGATCTCCCCCGCGTCGAGACGGAGCGCGAACAGGCTGGAGACGCAGGACATAAGGGAGGCCTCTCGACTTCGGCAGGACAGCGCGCCGCTCGCCTGCCCACTCCTCTGGTGCTCAATCCTCAGCGACGACTGTCGCTCACCTAAGCGTTTCGGTTGTCGTACCATCTAGGTCGTCAGCATCAACGACTGCTTATGAGGCTGACGGCCAGACCTCGCCGCGCAAGGAGCCGCTCTCGTGGCTCGGTCCTCGATGTACTCCTGGAACCGCTTCAAGTCGCCGGTGATCTGACACTTGACGAATCCCAGCTTGTCACCGCCGTTCTCCGCGTAGCCCTCCGGTTCGTAGTCTCGTGGCAGCATCACCTTCGTCCTGTCCTCCTCCAGGCAGTGGAAGGTGACCACCGCGGCCTGCCTACCTCGCCGCTCAGCGTCGTCCGGGCGACCCGCTCGCCGGGGATCTGCTCGGTGATCTCCACATCGAACTCTCTGGTCACGCTCTCGATCTTCGCGATCCAGTGCGTCACCTGGCGGGACTGTCCTGCCGTGGCCCCCGCCCCGGCCCAAGAGCACCTAACACAGTGAGGTGGATCGGCCCTGGTGGCCATGTCCGTTCGGGTGGGGTGGGTGTTGCGCAGTCCATGAGGGCTTCACCGTGGATCGTGTCGGATGACCTGTGGGAGCGGATGGAGCCGCTGTTACCGAAGAGGGGGCGAAGGTTCAGGTATCCGGGCCGCAAGCCGGTACCGGACCGGCAGGTGCTGTGCGGGATCCTCTTCGTCTTGCACACCGGCATCCAATGGGAACAGCTGGCGCAGGAACTCGGCTTCGGCTAGGGCATGACCTGCTGGCGCCGGCTGCGGGACTGGAACGAGGCCGGTGTCTGGCAGCGGCTGCACGAGGTACTGCTGCCCGCGCTGAGTACCGGAGCTCGGCTCGACTGGTCGAGCTCCAGCCACGTCAGGGCGTTAAAAGGGGTCCAGACTGGCCCGTCGCCGGTCGACCGGGGACGGGCCGGCTCGAAGCACCACCTGATCACCGACGGCCACGGCACACCGCTCGCGGTCGTCCTCACCGGTGGCAACCGCAACGATGTCACTCAACTCATGCCCCTGCTCGACGCCATCCCGCCCGTCCGCGGAAGAGCAGGCCGACCAGGCCACAAGCCCCAGGCCGTTTTCGCCGACCGCGGTTACGACCACGACATCTACCGCGATCAGGTTCGGTCTCCCGGGATCATCCCGGCCATCGCCCGGCGCGGCACTGCCCAGGGAAGCGGCCTGGGGGTCTATCGATGGGTCGTCGAGCGCGCCTTCGCCTGGCTCCACGGCTTCAAACGACTCCGCGTCCGCTGGGAGCACCGAGCAGACATCCACGAAGCCTTCCTCAAGCTGGCCTGCTGCCTGATCACCCACCGCCAAGTGCTGTCCCTCATCTGACCAGCCACTGTCCATGCCGGAAGACGGCTGCGGCAGACTGATCGCATGAACCGTGACGATCTGCAAACCGCACTCGATCGGGACGACAGCACCTCCGCGCGTGCCGCCCTGGCCGAGCTCCAGGCAGGGTCCGACTTCGAGCTCTTCCAGGCTCAGACCGTCGCCGCTCACGAACTCTGGGACATCTGGTCCCATCGGCATCAGGTCATGCTCGACACCGGAGTGCCCCTCGCCCCGGAATGGCCGAAGCCGTGGACAGACTTCATGCCGCCGGATCAGCCCGTATCTACCTGGCGACGATCACCGGCTCGCATCGACGGTTCATCGTCTTCCTCACGGAAGACCTCACCCGGTCCATCGCCTGCACTTAGTCAGCAACCTCACTCTGTTAGGCGTTCTAAGACGTCGCTTTCTTACGGGGTGATCCTTCGTTGTTCCGTGCATGACGGATCTGGTTGAGCGTTTGGTGCCGGAGGATTTGTGGGTGTTGTTTCGGCGGGTGGTGCCACCGATGGAGGTGATACGTCCACAACGTGGCGGTCGGCGTCGGACGGGAGACCGCGAGGCCCTGGCGTCGATCATCTCCGTGGCGACATCGGGCTGCGCGTGGCGACAACTGCCGCCGGTGTTCGGGCTGGCCTGGCAGACGGTCTGCCGGCGGTTCACCCAGTGCAGCCGGGAGCGGGTCTGTGCCCGGCTCTACCGTGTGATCCTCGGCGAACTCGGAGCGCGCGGCGAGTTGGACGGGTCACGGTGCGCGATCGACTCGGTCAGTATCCGGGCGGCAAAAAGGTGCCTCTATGGATTTCGTCAAGCCGTAGCTGGTGTGGGCGGCTGGTAGAAGGTGCCGTCTCGGAGCATGGCGAAGAGGACGTCGATGCCGCGTCGGGCGAGTGCGACGAGGGCCGCGATGTGGTGTTTCCCTTCGCGGCGTTTGCGGTCGTAGTAGGCGCGTGACTCCGGTTGGGACAGTGAGGCGAACGCGGCGAGGTAGAAGGCCCGTTTGAGCTGCTTGTTGCCTCGCCGGGAAGGATGTTCGCCGCGGATGGACGAGCCGGAACTGCGGGTCACGCGTGCCAGGCCTGCGTAGGCGGCGAGGTGGCCGGCGGTGGCGAAGCCGCTGCCGTCACCGACGTCGATCAGGATGCGGGCCGCGGTCCTGATCCCGATACCGGGCATCGAGATCAGGACCTGGGAAAGAGGGCGGGCCTCCAGAAGTTCCTCGATCCGAATAGCGAGGAGTTTTCGCTGGTCGAGGACGGACCGGAGGGAGCTGGCGAGGCTGGGAACGATCAGCGCGGCGGCGTCGGTGCCCGGGACGACGACGGTCTGTTCGTCGAGTGCGGTGAAGATGTCCTCGACCAGCCGTTCGGCCATCCGCGGTGCCTTGGGCCGTATCAGGGTCACGAGGCGGCGGCGTCCGGCCTTGCGGATCCGGGCCGGGGAGCCGAACTGGTCCAGCAGTTTCAGCACGGCCGGGTGCTGGATCCGCGGGCCCAGGACACGTTCCAGGGAGGGGTGTGCTGGGGGACGCCAGATGAAGGCGCTGGCGACCTCGTCCGCGAACGAACGGTGCTGCCAGGTGTCTGTGACGTCTGTCCAATCGCGAAGGACGGCCCTGTTCTCCGCCTTCGGTGACTCTCGGTCGTAGACGAGGTCGAACGAGTAGACACGGCCGTCCTCATTTATGCACTGGCCGAACTCGAGGTCACCCCCGTCCGGGAAGAGGTTGACCAGCACGGTCGTCGTCGGGTCGAGCCCCTGGTCTTCGAGAAGGCTCCTGAGCCGCCTCCACAGACCGAGCGCGCTCGTGCGCAGGAGGTCTGTGTTCTGAACATGTGCGGCCTGGGACATAGAACCCGATCTTGTGTCACCAGATCCGAAACCGCCAGTCCTTAAAGATGGACGCCCCATACAAAAACATGTCTGGGCCGGCAGTCCACCCGAACGCCGAGATCATCACCAGCGTCCCAGGGCTCAGATCTCTCTCCGGCGCCCGGATCCTCGCCGAGATCAGGGACAACCGATCCCGTTTCATCGATGCCAAGGAACTCAGACCCTTCGCCGGGGGTGCACCGGTCACGCGAGCGTCCGGCCAGAAGCCTCTCTGTCATGGCACGCCGGGGCACGAACCAAAGACTCGCTGCAGCCGGCTTACCTATGGGCCTTCCGCGCCCTCTCCTCACCCGGCGCGAGAGCTCACTACGACCGCCGACACAAAGCTGGAGAACGGCACACCGCAGCCCAACACAACCTCTTCGGCCGCCTGCTCGACTCCCTCCACCACTGCCTCGCCGGCAACATCCCCTACGACGAGACCACCGCCTACCACTCCCGCAGACCGGCGCCGTTGCAGATGCTGCTTGACAGCCGTCTCCAGCGAACTGTGACTGCCCAGGTGCAAGAGGAGTCACCCCGGCAGAGGGGCCAACCGGCCGCTCATCCGCGGCTCGTCCACCTCTCCGGGATGGGTCATCCGGATACCGAAGGCGCTCTCGACAAGTGACAGGACGCCATGGAGAGGGGGCCGCTCGCCAGGGACGAGCCCCAGCGGCCGCATGTGCTCGTCGAGCCGTGTCGGGTCCTACCCAGTCGGCTCGATCTCCTGGAGCGTGTGAAAGTCGACGATGACGTCACCGTCGACCGCGTATGTGAACCAGTACATCGGCTTCTCGTTGTAATGCAGGGCGACAGCCTCCGTGCCAGCGGACACGGCGCTCAGGATGGGTTCCTCGAGCCCGTGCACACCACCCTGTTCCCACGCCCACGTCCACGAGCCGTCGATCCCCGTGGTGACGACCGGCTCCTCATCGTCGATGAAGGTCGTCGCCGAAGTCATCCGACAGATCCATGCCATCGCGAGGTGCGAGGGTCCCCTGGTCAACACCCATGCGGGTCAGCAGCTCGACAGGGCTCAGACCCCGCACAAAGGTCAACGTGTAGATCGGAAAGTCGCCTACCCGGAGCATCTCCAGGCCGCATTCCGCGTGTTCACCAGTCACTCGGCGGATGCTGTCACACCCCACTGACACCAAAGCCAACCGTCACCGCTTCACGGATATCTGCATCGGATGTCAAGCACGGAACAGAGCTCCTTGTGGTCGACCAGCCTGCCTCGATCGGAGCCCTGCCGCTGGCAGTGCCCGGACGTGGGCTGCCCGGTCGCCTACCTGCCCGGATTGACGATGCGGCGGATCGCCGACCTCTACCCAGGCGAGGCCGCCAAAACGGATGCGAGGGACGCGTTCATCATCACGGACGCCGCCCGCGCGATGCCTCACACGCTGCGGGCGATCGACGGCGTGTACCAGACGATCGCCGAGTTGGAGATGATCGTCGGCTCGACGACGACCCGGTCGGCGAAGCCACCGGGGTCGCGAACCGGCTCCACGGCCCGCCGACACAGATCCACTCGTCGCTGGAGCGGGTGCTGGGGCCGCGGTCGCGGCGCCCGGTTACGACCGAAGGCCCAGAGAATGGCAGCGTCTGGTCGAGGACACCTTCACCGTCCCGACCGCCGGCCATCTCGCCGCCCGCGCCGGACTCGCCCAGGCGACCCGGAGCTCAGGATCCTCGATCCGCGGCGAACAGCCTTCCAGGAGAGGAAACCAGCAGCTCAAACGGGTGCTCGTCCTCACCGCGTTCGCCTCCCTGGGCGACCCGGCATCCCGGATCTACTACGACAAGAAGATCGCCCAGGGAAAGCATCACGCTCAGGCCCGGTCTGCCTCGCCGGACGCCCGGCCGACGTGCTGTTCGCGATGCTCCGCGACGGCACCTTCGACGAACAAGAGCTGTCGGCCGACGTCACCTGACCTGCGGATCTGCGAGAAGAACAACTCCATCGGCCTCTACATCGAAGCCGAGCACTGGGTGACCATGGCCGCCTTCCGAGTCCATCAGCACGGGCTTGCCCAGCCGCCGCCCGATTTCACGGAGGAAGCGGCAGAACACCTCAAGTCGATCCTGTCCCTGCAACTCCCGCAGGTCGACGTCGAAGTCGACTTCATCGTCCGCATGGAATCGGAAGATCGTCAACACCTCGGCAGTGGGCCAGACCCGCAGATGAGGGCACTCTGCATCGGCCGGGCGGGACAGCACGGCCTCCGCCCGAGGCACCGGAAGCGCCGTCTCACCTTCGGAGTACTGGCACTTCCATCCCTTCTCCGCGACAAGATCGAGGACCGCCTGCCAGTCCTCCACCGAGGCATCCGGGACGTGCACGTCCGGCAACGACCCCATCAAGTCCGGGTCGAAGAAGGGACTCACCTCATCCCACAGCAGATCAGCCACCCCGCCATGTTGCCCGGCTCGTCAACCCGACGCATCCCCGTTTTTCCCTTGACCCATGAGATAGGGGCCCCTGGGGCGGGGAGCAGTTCGTACTGGGTTGGGTCACGCGGTTCGGGCGGGGATCGCCCGGTGGCGCACCGCAGGCGGGGTCAGCCGGGGAAGGAGAAGTAGAGTGCATCGCTGTAGAAGGACGCGAAGTGCTTCTGCCAGTCGGCCCGGACCGAAGCCAGCCAGTCGTCGTTCTGTCCGGCGATCGCCGCCTCGGCGTGGGCGACGGCGTCGGGGATGTCCTCGTCCACCAGACGCCACACACTTACTGCCGGATCCTCGTCCGTCATCGAGATGATCTCCCCAGTCTCGAGGACGAAGTACTTCGACTGCTGCTTCTCGAGGTGGGTTGTGGTCGTGGCGACGCATTCGGCGAACACGGCGTCCTCCTCCAGGCCCTTCCCGACCGCCCGCAGGAGGTCGCGGAGCAGGGCCGCTCCGCCGGCGTAGTCCGCGGCCATGCCGATCGGGGGGTTCCAGATCATGGACGGCACGATCGTGGTTCCGAACCCCACAAGAAGTCTGTGCGCGAGCGGGATGTCCCAGTTGTGCTCGGATATGCATCGGATGCGCTGGGGGATCGCCGCCTCGTTCGGCATCGAGTCCGCGGAGTAGAGATAGGAACGGTTCGCCATGGTGGGGACGCTAACACCCGGGGACCGACAACGCCGACGCCCCCGGGACCCCACACACACGGCCGGAACGCATGGGAGGACCTCGCCCCGGTAAGGCAGTCAGGCAGCACGCACCAGGACCGCGCCCGGTGCTGCACCTGGCAGCCTCACCCCTTGTCGGCCGCCTTCGTGAACATCGCTGACGCTGCGGAACGCCGTAACGCGCCGGGGGCGGGCCGGCCCTCGCCCTCCCTGTGGCCGGCTGGAGCAAATGGGAGAGGAGGCCCAGGCGGACACGAGCGGACAGGATGCCGCTCGCCAGCGCCTGCAGAACATTCGTCAGCGCAACCGCAATGATCCACGGGCGAAGCAGTCGAGACCGGATGGAGAAGGCCGCCCCCCGGAGTGGGAAGAGCTCACCGGATGGGTTCCACCCCGGTAGAAACCTGGTGCCCTGCGTCGCTGGCGGCAGGGGCGAGGGTCCCTTGCGTTCTCGGCGCGCGCCTGGGGTGCGTGGTGGATCGCCGTGCAGCCCGCCCGCTGTCCGTCCCTCTGCGTCGGCATGGCGTGGGCGTCAGGGTGACCTGATGTCGAAGTCGCTCAACTGGGCCAAGCTGTAGCGCATTTGGTACTACTGTCCCTCTGGATGAGTATCTCTACTTCCTGGAACGGGTGAGATGGCGCCGGAGACTAGGAACAAGGTCATCGACCGTCTGCTCACGAGTCTTGCGGTTCTTTTCGGTAGTGTGGCTTTCGCCCTGTCAGTCGTCGCCGGCCAGTCCGAGGGCATCGCATGGTCCCTCCTCGTCCCCGGGATCATCAGCACGGCCATCACACTGATCGTGGCCGCGTATGAGAAGTCTCGGGCCAACAAACTGCGGGCCGCTACAGAGCAACTGGCACGGGACACCGAAGCCCGCTATGAGCTACTCGTCGCGGGTCTGACACCCAGTGTGAAGCATGTGGCCACCATCGCCGGATTGAGCAACACCTCTCCATCTCTGGGTACACAGCGCGGACGGCTGGATCAGTCCGTCGCTGTCTCGGCGGCCGGCGTGGCACCCGGATCCCGGGGCATGTTCTACACCTACGACGCGGCCACGAAAGTCTTCACTCTGGCAGCGGAGTGGCCTGCGGGATCGAAGCAGCGGTTCCTTCCGACCGATTCGGGACACAACGTCCTCCAACAGACGGTCGACAGCATCCGCGTCTTCAACGCCGGAACGCAGCCTTCGATCTTCAAGGCCAACGTCATGATCACCACACCGTCCCTGTCACCGGATGCAGTCGCTGTCGTTCCGGTTGTCGTGGGTGCAGCGCCGCTGGGAGTGCTGGCCGTCGACTCCGACCGCTCTGGCTGGTTGCCTGGGGCAGTCGAGTACAGCGACCGCGACATCCGCCAGCTGCTGCTCTTGGCAGACCTCCTCACCGCCGGGTTGGCCCCATGAGCACCCCTGAAAACCGCCCCACTCCACACCCTCCATGGACAGACGCCGCTGTGGAGGCCCACATGCGCGACCCGAGTAGCTTCTACACGAATCAGGCCCGCGCCCTCGCCGACGTCAACGCCAGCATCGACGAACGGATGACCGAGATCTACAGGTCGCTCCCCGGCGAGCGAATCAGCCTGTCCATCTCTCTGGCAGGCGCTCTCACCGGTACCGTATGGCTGGCAGTTGCCGGAACCCTCTGGGCAATCGCCCCCGGAGCCGTCACCATGGGCATCGCCGTCGTCTGGGTGAGCGTCGGCACTCGCCGCCACCCCACCCCCCCGTCTCCTCGATTCCGCGACTAACCGCCTTATCGCAGTCAGTACCGGAAGGGTGTCGCCTGATCACTGGCACCCGCAAGCTAAGGGCTCAAGACTCCGGGACCGGCGGGATTCTGTCCATCTCCTCCATTGACTTCCGAACAGGCGTCGCTTCCTCCGGCCGTACGGAGGAAGCAACGCCCTCGATTACTGTCCGGCCTGCTTACACAGCTGTCCTTACTCCTGCCTCCCAGTCGGCTTGCTCCTGATAGCTCGCATCATGCTTGCGGTCCTGCGCTGCCTCAACGGCAGAATGTAGTTGGTCGGCCCGGCAGCTGCTGTCCTGCAGGTCCGACAACTCGGTCCTGCAGGCCACGTGCAAGGGCGGCACGTTCGAGGAGGAACGGGACCAGACGAGTTGTCGCCTCGTCGTTACGAGCCCCAGCGCACCGATCGCATCGCCCATGTCATCGATGGCTGCGAGCCGTGTCCCCACCCCCGTATGCGATCCGAGACAACGGAGAGGGAACACCGCTGGCCTCGACCCCGTCGCGTCGCGGAAGTCCCCCCAGCGGACCTCGGACACGCCCTTCAACCGACTTTCCCATGTCTTGCTCCCCATCTAGCTCGTCGTGCCAACCTCGACGGGGCCTTGAGCATGGTGGGGTTGTGGGTGCGGTCCTGGCCCAGACGGCCTGTGACGGCATGGTGCTTTAAGGCCCCGCTTTGGCGTCACGATCTTGCTGTGGATGGAGTGATCACGGCGTCGGCCCCGTCCTGAACAGCCCGACGCCACTGCATGGCAGCCGACCCAAGGTTCCTTCTTGTCCGCCGGCACGACCACGCCTTCAAGGAACATGCCGCCGCCTGTCATGCAGGAGGCGGCCCGTCGCCCCTCTGTCTGTGAATGGCCTGCGCGAAACGGACGCCGGCCCAGCCGGAGGGAACAGAATGGAATTCGCCATCGTCGTCATCCTGACTGTGCTCGTCCCCCTCGCGGACAGTGTCGTCAGAATGGTCCAGGACCACAGCCGTATACAGGGGGAGGCAGCAGTCATCCACGCACACGCCCTTGCCGACCTCGCGCGGGCCCATGGCGATGCCGAGATCATCCGTGCCCTCGCCCTCGAAGCCGCTCAGATCAAGGGCACCGCTCGTGCCTGACGCCGGCACCCCCTTTCCTGACCGCCTCCGCGCCGTGCACCTCGACCAGGGCAAGGCGCTCCTGCGCCTCGCCCGGCAGGCGCTAACTTCTGAGGGCCTGTCCCCGTCCCGCGCCGACGCCGAGGACGTCGTCCAGGACGCTCTCCTCATCGCCCTCCGTAACAGCAGCACACGGCAGATAGAGGACCTCCACGGCTACCTTCGCACCGTCATCCGCAATCAGGTCAAAGACCTCAGCCGACGCAAGACTTCAGCCCCCCTCGATACCAACGCCGCTGACGCCGAAGGCCACAAAACCCTCTGGGTCTCCGACGTCGAAGAAGACGAGGCCGCAGCCGCCGTCGTGGACACCGAGCGCGCCCTCGCGACGCTCTCCCCCCAGCAGCGCCGGCTCATCCTGCTCAGTGAGGGCTGGGACTACACCCATGCCGAGATCGCCCACATCACCGGCCTCAGCCGGGGCACCGTGTCGACCCACATCCGCCGCGCAAAGGTCGCCCTCGCTGCCGTCCTGGCCACCACCCTCACCGTCCTCATCGGCTGGGCCTCCCAGGTCGCCGACGGCCTCAGCAGTGCCGACACTGCCGCCGGCCGATGGATCACCAGACTCTCTCCCGAATCACCTGCCCTCGCCAGCGCCACGGCGGCCAGTATCGTCGGCATCACCGCCATCGCCTGGCTCCGCCGACGGCAATCCGGGCCCCGGCTCGCCCGCCACACACAGGTCCTCAACGCCTTGATCCAGGCATCACCCCGCATGGTCGCAGAGAAGATCCTGCCCACCCCCTCCGACTATGCGGTCCACCTGGGCATTCCCGAGGAATGGATCACCATGGGAGCCCTCCGCCAGGGGCGTGCCTCCGCGCCCACCGGAACGACCATCGACGTTCGCTGCAGCTTCGGATCACTGACCGCCACCCACATCACGACCGGGCGCCGACGCAACACGGTCGCTACCGGCCTGACGGGACCCGAGGTTCCCGTCCGGGAGTCCACCAGCAACGACACCCCGTCGCACGTCAGCCCGTCCGGCGAGGCGCCGGAATACTCCTGGCCCACAGACCCCGGCGAGGCACCGCTGTAGGCGCCTCCAGCCCTATCCCCGTAGCGCGACCGCCGCTGAGCGGCAGTCCGATGCGCTGAACTCCGCGCCTGCTACCCCCACGGCTCGGACGCAGGTGCCGCAGCCGCGCCTTGCCCGCCAGCCGCAGGCCCTTCCATTCCTCCACTGCCGTTACGCACGGCCGGTCGTTCGCCGTTGGACCCGACCGACCCCGCCCGTCCTACCCTGACCGCCCCTCAAGGCCGGTCGTAGGAGAGGGAACCGTGTCATGCAGACGCGGCCCCAGTCCCCCTATTTCTGTGATCGGCCTGCACAGAACCGCGGCCGAGGCATCGGAGAAAGGAACATTCATGGAACTCTTCATCGCAGCCGTGCTGGTCGTGGTCGTCCCCCTCGCGGACAAGCTCGTCAAAATAGCCCAGGAACGGAACCGCACTCAGGCGGAGGCTACGGTCATCCACGCGCACGCCCTCGCCGACCTCGCCCGCGCCCACGGCGAAGCCGAGATTATCCGTGCTCAGGCCACACTCCCCGCCCCTCGTGCTGCCGCGGAGGGAGAGGGCATTAGCCCTGTCTGACCCCATCTGGTGAACAGCTCCAGGCTCGAGACGAGGGGCAATGCACTCGGGCGCGGCAAGCCCAGAGCGGATGCGTTCACAGAGCGCCGCTGCATCGCACGGGATCAGCTCTTCAGCATGGTCAGTGCAGCCGGTCGGCGTTCCCAGGCGTGAGAGAAAGCTTGGGCTCGTCGTCCATCCCGTCGCGCTTGCCGAGGTTGACATGACCGGTCTGCTTCCTCACGGGGAAACCAATCGGCGAAGTACTCAAGGCTTCGTACGATTGGGCCATGGAACCTGTGGCGATCTTTGAGAACGAAGAACTGTTTCGACCGGCAGCCATGGGATGTGTTGTATGACGTCTCGTGGGTGAGAAAGGGCGAGTTCCGGCTTGTCGCGGGTGGTGGGCCCGGGACCGACATCGTGTCAGCGATCCCGAGGACGGCCCGATCAAGGGCAACGTCGAGGCTGTCGGAATTCCCGCTGCAGCGGCAGGCCGGGGTGGCGCCGCACTGTCCGTTTGGGAAGAACCTTCGCCTGACGGTCAAGAAACACCGCCGGGGACAAGTGGCACTGCTCCGGATCCCTTTCCGCCAGCGGGAAACCAGAGAGGAAGACCGGCGGACCGGTGACCACATCCAGCGCAACTCAGGCGAGGTTGACCGCGTCGTAGAACGCCTTCACCCCATCCGGGAAGTCCTCCTGCTCATACGACCCGCCACCCCGTTCCTGTGGTCCAGAAAGCAGAAGTGCCTGGGCGACCTCGGCTGGAGACATCCCGAACTGCGACGGCCCCGCACCGGCTCCGGATCGCAGCTCCCAGCACTCCCGCTCCGCACCCCTGCCCATCCATCTACTCTTTCGTGCCGATCGGCCCGGACGAGATGTTGCGGTGAACGCGTCAACCCGCGCTGTTGCTCCTCCGGGCACCCAGTATGGGGCTGGCCAGAACACGGCTGTCAATGAGGAGTTCTCACTGCGCGGCCGACGAGACGAGGGCACAGTTGGCGGAGTCAACGGGGAGACCGACGCACACAGGGGGTACGCCCATGGCAGACAACGGGGATCGGCAGGCACGGCTAAGGGTGCGCCGGCGGCCTGGACCGATGCCGGTTCGGGTAAGACGTCTGGCATCCGCTGGTGAGGCGGAAGCGGACGTCAGGCCGGAGGTGGTTCGCCCATGGTGGCGACGTCTCGACTGGGCACTCTACGCGACCATCGCTTCGGTGCTGGTGGCGGCCGGCGGCCTGGCCTTCACTGGTGTAAGCACGTACTACGCAACTCAGGTTGCCGTTGACCAGCTGGAGCAGTCCAGAGAAGACGCAGGGGTTCAAGAGCGCCGCCAGGCATCCATGGTGTCCGCATGGTCGGAGCGACAGAAGAACGGCGGGATCAGTGGCGTGTTGGCAAACCGGTCTTTGGATCCTGTGACCACCGTCTATGTCAAAGGCACCGTCACCCCTCCCAAGGAGAACGACGGCCAGGTCTTCTACGTCCTGATCGAAGTCCTCCCGCCCTGCTCGAAGGTCTTCATCACGCCGGATGTCGTGGGACGCAACGCAAGCGAGTTCGTGGCTGCCTCACGCATCCGAGTTGAGAAGGTGTGGTTCCGAGACGCACAGGGCCAGAAGTGGAGGCGACAGAACGATGCCCCTCTCGCACCCTCAAGCGGCCCTCAGGAGCAATCCGAACTGGGCGAAAGTCACTCGAACAGTAACAACTTCAACCAGCCCCTTGCTGAGGCAGTAGCAGCCGCCAAACCCATCACCAAGTGCGGCGAATGAGCCAGGGCTTGAGGTAGCCGGTCTTCTACCGGTAAGCCCGCTGCGCGGTCTTCTCGTACACAGACAGGGCCGAACGGACGGAGGCACTTCGTGCACCTATCGCAGGTGCACACGCTTCTCGGCACATCGTCGGTCTCGTACGCCGCGCAGGACGACGCGCTCGCCCTGACCACAGCGCCCTCGGTCATGACCCGAACCCTGCTGGCCGTGGACACAGCCGCGCGTTCGCGCGAGGAAGGCGACATCACGGCGGCCGCCGACACGGCCGCCGGAGTCCTCGAACGGCTCCCCGCGCCCTACGTCCGGCCGCCTGTGCCGCCTCTTCGGCCTGACCGATGCCACACCGCTCTTCGAAGTCGAGACCTGAGACCGCTGGCGCGGCAGACCTACAGATGGGTCCGGGCTGGCCGCGCACCAGGACACGGCCGCCCCGCACACGCCATCGCCATCGCCATCGCCATCGCGGAGGAGAGCATCCGGCTCGGGCATGGCATGGATTGACGTACGGGTAAGGCCGGTTCTACGGAAAGCCCTTGTGTACCGTTCGACCCGAGAGGAGTTCCCGACGGGCATCTGTATGACACGTCATGACTCTTCCCCCGACGCTGGCCCGCGCCTCGAAAGGAGAGCGGGTGGAGCGCTCCTGGGCAAGCCCAGCCCCCCGGGGCGGTCCGGGTCCGGGGCGCACATGGTGCGTCCGTAGGGTCCGTAGCGGCTGCTGGTGTCGAGCAGGGTGGCTCCGTCGGAGACCTACCAACAGGCCGACCTGACCCGAACATCAGCTTGGACCGTGCCGCGGGTACGGGCCCCGCTGACGGGATCGGCATGCTGCGGATTGGCCGGCCGACTCTCGGTTGCAGCCCTTGAGGTCAGCATCGAAGTCGACGCCACATGGACCTCGCCCGCTACGAGCCAGCCGCCCCGATCCCCGGGTTCAACCTCGGACAGGCCCTGCGAACCTACTGGACCCTGCAACCAGGACGGCCTGCCGGTAGTCATGCGGTACGTGACCATACGATTCTCTCGCCGCCGACTCCGGGGACTGCGGCTCTGGCCGGTCGGTCCTGTCCTCGCGCTCGCGTTCGCCACTGCGCTCATCGCGGCAGGTTCCGTCTTCTTCCTCGGCTGGGACTTGCTCGGAGTGCAGGGCATCAGAGCCGAGCGGCGTCTGGACTCGAAGACACTCTTCGATCTGGTGAAGCTGTCCTTCGGTGTGGTGGCCGGCGCCGGCGCACTCGTGGCGCTCGTCGTCGCCTACCGCCGTCAGCGGGTCGACGAGGACGGCGCGCTGCGCGATGCCACCCGTCTGCACAACGAGCGGTTCACCACAGCTGTCTCACAGCTGGGCGACACATCCGCAGCCGTCCGTCTGGGTGGCGTCCACTCGCTCGCGGGGCTCGCGGACGATGCCCCGACCCCAGAACTCCGCCAGACCTGCATCGACGTCCTGTGCGCCTATCTGCGCCTGCCGTACACACCCGAGGCCGCCCTGCCGGAGAGCGACGAGGCCGCACGGCACGAGTACTTGGCCGCGCGGGAGGTCCGGCACACCGTCATCCGGCTGATCCGTGACCACTTGCGCCTGTCGGCGACGGACCCACGTTCCTGGCACGGTCGCGACTTCGACTTCACCGGAGTGGTCTTCGACGGAGGAGACTTTTCGGGCGCGCAGTTCCTGGACGGTACCGTCGACTACAGCGGTGCGGCGTTCGAAGGGCGAGTCCTGTTCCGTGACACCCTGTTCCAAGGCGGGGTCGTTCTCCTTCTCGGCGCTGTCTTCAGGAGGGACTGCCTCGTCGACTTCAGCAGAGCAGCCTTCGATCGAGGCTCGGCCGATTTCAGCGGGTCTGATCTCCGCGGCGGGATGATCAAGTTTGACGGAGCGCGTTTCCGACACGGCGAAGCCGCCTTCAGCATGGTCACGATGAGCGACGGCAATGTCACCTTCACCAACGCAGCCCTCGACGCAGCGTCCCGAATCGACTTCAGTGAAGCGACCATCGACGGGGGCGCGGTCCGCTTCCGATTCGCCCGACTGGACGGCGCCATCGTCACCTTCCACCGCACCATCTTCGGGGGCGGCAGAATCAGCTTCGTCGACACCACCCTCCGCAACAGCACCTGCGACTTCCGGGATACGGACTTCAGCGACGGCACAGTCAACTTCACCGACAGCACATTCGATGGCAGCGCCTGCGACTTCAGTGAGTCCCGAGGCACTCCTCCGCGTGGCCTGCCGCTGGCTCCGCCACCAGAGTGGCTGACCGTGCCGCGCCACTGGGTCCCACGTCCGGCATGAGGCCAGCGATGACGAGGGGGTAGGAGCCCACGCGACATCGCCCATCATCCGTCTGTCTCAAGGGGGTATCAAAAGTAGGGGTGGTCCCGGGGACCATCCCGGGACCACCCCTGCTTCCGACTCCCTCGTCGAGCGCTTCGGACGCACGTACTCGTCCGCAGGGCTCGAGTCTCCAGTCGCGGTGTGTTCAGGCGATGGCGAGCGTGAGGGCAATGGCCTGGCCGAGGGTGATGGAGGGGGTGATCACCGATGCTGCGGAGGTGGGGGCCGAAGGAGAGACCACGCGGGGGTTGCCGCGTTCGGAAGTCCATGATGTCGACGGCCTCCGGCAGGAGGCGGGCCGTTCGGTTCGCAGGAACCAGCCCTTGAAGTGCCGGAGGAGACGAACGCGGGCATCCGGCTCCGCGCTCGATCGAAGCCGGCGCGCCGGATCGTGTCACGGACCTGCACGGTCCGTCCGCATGACACGCAACGACAGGACCTGGACGACCGGTCACCTCGATACGGCCGCCGGCGACTCGCGGGCCCTGCGTGACCGGCGGTCCTCGGCACGGCCGGTCGGGCCGTCGTTCCCGGAGGGCTTGCCGGTCCGATGTTGTCGGGGGGCCTGGTGAGGTGCCGTCGGCACGCGTCAGCTGTTCGCCACCCAGATCGCCGCGTTGAGGGCGGTGGCGAAGCACACCCATCCCAGGTAGGGCGCGAGCAGGAGGGCAGCCGTTCTGGATACCCGGGTGAAGAGGCGGATGGTGACGCCTGTGGCCACGACCAGGAGCAGGATCTCGACCAGAGCGGCGCCGTACGCGCCGAGTCCGAAGAACAGCGGGGTCCAGCCGAGGTTGAGGGCCAGCTGCACCACCCACCAGGTCATCGCCGCTGTCCTGCCGGCTGCCCTCCGCTGCCGCCAGACCAGCCATGCGGCGGTGCCGATCATGGCGTAGAGGGCAGTCCAGACGGGACCGAAGAGCCAGGCGGGAGGCGCCCAGGCAGGCAGGTCCAGCGACGCGTAGACCTCCGCCGCGTCCGCGGAAGCGAGCGCGCCCACGGCCGCGACGACATAGACCGCCAAGAGGAAACCCGAAAGGGCCGCCCACGCTCTCACGCCCCGTGCAGTCATCCGGTCAGCCGCTTCAGACATCAGAGCCCACTCCTCGCATGGGTCGCACTACTCGACGCCTGGACTTCGGTCTCCGGCACCGCCTAGATGCGCCTGCCCTCCCCGGGCCCGTCGGACTCTCCCTCGCGCTCGTGCTGCGGGTGCGGACGGACTCGGCACAGGGCGGGCGCCGGCGGTGCGCGGGGTACGGGATCGCTGCTTCCCCCGCTGGAAACAGTGGCGTGGCTCCGCGACTCGATACGACAGGAGACACCGGTCCTACGAGGCCGCCGTCACCTTCGCCGCAGACCTGGTGCCGGCGTTGCAGGGGACGGCAGAACGCGGCGGAGCGAACGCGCCCCGTCGTCGGTCGTGAGCAGCGCCGCCCTGGGTAGGTGGACGGCGTGATCGCCCTCGAACAGCTCGCCGCCGAAGGCCGCGCGCCTGTCCTCGCGGCGCTGGCATGCGCGACCGGCACGCCATCGTCAGGCGGGCAGGCACGCTGCCTGCCCTGAGCAGAGGTTTACCGGGACGATGCCGGCGCATACGAGAGCTAACACAGCCTTTATATGACGAAGTGGAGCGGCACTATGGGCATCATCGCGTGGATCCTCATCGGCCTGATCGCCGGAGCCATCGCCAAGGCCCTCATGCCGGGCAAGGA